>DATIQP010000548.1:0-16093 GCA_035470765.1 Polyangiaceae bacterium
CTTGCCCTGGTCTCCGTGACAGGGGACGCAACGCGTCTTGAAGAGATCCTTGGCCTCCTCTTCGCCGCCGCCCGCCGCAGTGGAGCTCGTGGCGGTGGGGGCCGCTTGTGACTCGGAGGTCCCGCCCTCGGGTTTCTTGCATGCCGCTACGAGCACCAACGCCGCCGCAATGAGCACCACCTTCGCTTGCATCTCGATCCTCCTTGCCAAGACACGCAGTCCCACGGATGTATCGCAGGGATACCACCGTTGCCGGGTTTTAGGGACCCCACGTCCCGTCGTCGAGCCCACAGTGGACCTGTAGCTCCCCTGATCGGCCCCAAACCGCCTCGCTTCCACGGGGCATCGGTGCTTTTCTTCGGATCATGGACCTCACTCCGAAGCAGCTCGCCGCGCTGTCTCGGCGCGAGCGCTCGGCGCTACGCCTCGCTTCGCTCGTCAACGAGTCGCCACGCGCGAAGGCGGCCACGCGCTGGTTCAGCGAGACGATCACCCGCCACTGGATGACGCTCGTGTCCTCGCGCCGGATGAACCTCGTCGGCATGGAGAAGATGGAGGCCCTGCGGCCCGACCGCGGCGTGCTGCTCGCGGCCAATCACCGCAGCTTCTTCGACATGTTCATGGTGCTCACGTACCTGCATCGCCGCGTGAGCTTCTGCGAGCGCTTCTATTTTCCGGTGCGTTCCGCGTTCTGGTACGACCACCCGGCGGGCTGGGTCGTCAACGGCATCGCGGCCGGGATGGCGATGTACCCGCCCATCTTCCGCGAGACCGAGAAGCGCGACATCACGCGGCTCGGCCTCGATTTCCTCGCCGAGGCCCTGGCGAAGCCGGGCACGGTCGTCGGCGTCCACCCGGAGGGTACGCGCGGCAAGGGCCCCGATCCGTACGAGCTGCTCCCGGCCGAGCAGGGCTTCGGGCGGATCGTCCTCGGCTCGCACCCCATCGTGGTGCCGATCTTCATCAACGGCATGACCAACGACTTCATCACCGAGTGCCGCTCCACGCTCGATGGCACGGGCATCCCGATCCTCATCGTCTTCGGCGATCCGGTCGACCTGTCGGAGTTCGAGGGCGAGGATCCGCAGCGCTTGCGCGCCCAGATCAACGTCGGCCGCAAGGTGCTGGGCGAGATCGCCAAGCTCGCCGAGCTCGAGAAGCGCGTCCGCGCCGAGCTCGGTCGCGGCGCGAAGCTCGACGAGGCAGTCGCGCGCGCGCGCTCAGCCCTCGACGCCGAGCGCGGCGTAGCCGACGAACCGGCCGTCGTGCGATAGGCTCACGTCCACGTCGATCGGTTCGCCCCGCGACACCAGGCGCGGCGGCCCGAAGCCGTCCCAGCTCCCCTCGCGCGGGTCGCGAAGCACCGAGAGCTCCCTCCCGCCACGCGCGAGCGCACCGCACAAGAGCGCGCGCGCCGACGCGGAGAGATCGGGGTCGGCGGTTTGCTCGATACCCCAGCTCGGCTCGGCCTCGCCCTCCCACGCCACTGCGTGAACGCGTTCACCGGTCGCCTCGACGTGCAGGCGCAGCGTGACATCGCGCCAGCGCACCGAGCGCAGGTCTGCGGCGACCACGATCTCCCGGTGCGCGAAGCCCGGCTCGAAGCCGAGCTTCACGAGCGCCTTGTACGCGGCCTCTTTCGCCGCGAACAGAGACCACAAGGATTGCGCGTCCCGGACGCGGGCGCGCTCCTCTTCCGAGCAGACGCGGGCGACGAACCGCGGGCGCAGGTGGTGCGCGGCGATCTGCGGATCGCCGAGGTCCACGACGTCGTTGCCCACCCGCAAGAAATTACCCTCGCGCCATGATGAGCGTGACCGCGTCGCCGACGGTCTTCACCTTGTCGGCCTCCTCGTCCTTCACCTCGATGCCGAACTTGTCTTCGATCTCGAGCACCACGTCGACGAGGCGCGCCGAGTTCACCTTGAGGTCCTTCAGGATCGACGTCTCCATCGCCACGTTGGCGAGCGCGTCCGGGTTCTTGACGAACGGCTTGAGGATGGCGACCACGTCGTCGAACACTTGCTTCTGATCCATGACCCTGTCTCTCCTTGATGATGGGGGGCTTCGTCGGCGTGCAGGTAGCACGCCGACATTCGTGGACGGCACTTCAGTTGGCGAACTTCCGGAATAGCACGCAACCGTTGACGTCGCCGAAGCCGAAGCTCGCCTTCGCGATGACGCGCAGATCGGGGCGTTCGACCGTCTCGTGCACGATCCGGCTGGCGTAGGCGGTGAGCTCGGGGTGCAGGTCCTCGCAGTTGAGCGAGCCGTGCACGAAGCCGTGATGGAGCTCGAGGACGGAGGCGACGCACTCGATGCCGCCCGCCGCGCCGAGCGCGTGGCCGATGAGCGACTTGGTCGAGTGCAAGAGCGGCATCTTGTCGGGCGCCAGACCGAGGGCGGCGGACCAGCTCGCGACCTCGCGCGGATCGGCGAAGGTGGCCGTGAGGTGGCCGTTGATGGCGTCGATCTCCTCGGCGCGAACGCCGGCCATCGCCACCGCTCCCTGGATGCAGCGCCGCACCGCCGTCGCGTTCGGCGCGGTCATGCTCCCGCCCATGCGGTGCCCGCCGCAGTTGACGTAGCCGCCGAGCACCTCGGCGTAGATGCGCGCGCCCCGCTCCTGCGCCGAAGAGAGGCTCTCGAGCATCAGCACGCCGGCGCCCGACCCGGGGACGAAGCCCGCCGCGCTCGCGCTCATCGGCCGCGAGGCCTGCTCGGGCGCGTCGTTCTTGGTGCGGTTGAGCACCTTCATCGCGTCGAAGCCGGCCCAGATGTACTTGGAGTGGCCCTCCGAGCCGCCCGCGAGCATGCGCTTGGCGCGCCCCTCGCGGATGCGCAAGAACGCGTCGATCACGGCCTCGGTGCCGGTGTTGCAGGCGCTCGAGTTGGTCGTCACCTGGTTGCCGAGCGCGAGCAGGCCCGCGATGCGCGCGCTGTTGCCGCTGCTCATGATCTGCTCGACCATCGTGCTTCCGAGGCGGCTGACCTTCTTGGCGTCGGTCTTGGGGACGAGCTTCTCGGCGATGGTGTCCATGCCGCCGATGCCGGTGCCGACGATGGCGCCCGCGTCCCAGTCGACCTCGTCGCTGTCGGGCGCGGTGCGCTTCAAGCCAGCATCGGCCCACGCGTCGATCGACGCGATGGCCGCGTAGATCATGTTCGCGTTCATCGCGAGCAGCTCCTCTTCGGAGAGGTACTTGCTGCGAATCTCCTCGACGTTCTCGGGGATGCCGCCGACCTGGCACGCGAAGCCGACGTCGGCCAGGTGCTGGTGGAAGCGGATGCCGCTCTTGCCCTGGCGCAGCGCGCTCGCGAACGCGTCCTTGCCGTGCCCGTTCGGTGCGATCACGCCCAGCCCAGTGACGACCACTCGATCGCTCACGACCCCGCTCCTTCCTTGGGAACACCCATGCCCGCGACCGTGCCCTTGGCGACGGGCGTCCCGTCCGCGAGCGTGAGCTCGACGTTCGACTTGAGCTTGCGCCGGCGCCAGAAGACCTTCTCCGCGCGCACGCGCACCGTGTCGCCCGGCTTCACGATGCGCTCGAACTCGACGTTCGACTCGGTGAAGAGCGTCACGGTCTTCGCGACCTCCTCCGCGGGCAGCTCGAGGCCGAGCAGGTAGATGCCGAGGGCGACGAGGCCCGTCTGGCACATCGTCTCGGTGAGGATCACGCCGGGCGTCACCGGATGGCCGGGGAAATGGCCCGCGTAGAAGAACTCGTCGGGCCGGAACGTGTACTCGCCCACCGCGTGCGCGTCGTCGAGCTCGACGAGCCGATCGATGAAGCGAAACGGCTTCTGCTGCGGGATCAGCGCGAGCACCTGCGCGGGAGTCAGCGGCGTCGGCATCAGAGGCTGCTCCGGTCCATGATGCCGCCCTTGCTCTTCTCGGAGCGCGCCGGGTAGTCGGCGTACGCGATGCCGAGGAACATGCCGACCTTGGCGTCCTTGATCGTGTAGATGTGCTCGCCGTCGACGAGGACCCGCGCGGTACCGATCGCGACCGCCGAGCCCGACTCCTTGAGCTGCGAGAAGCGGCGGATGTCGACCTCGTAGCGCACGACCTTGTCGTAGGGCCGGATCTGGCCGAAGAACTCGACCTCCTTGCAGCCGAGCGCGCGCCCCGAGCCTGGCGCGCCCGCCGCGGAGGTGTAGAGGCCCACGAGCTGCCAGACGGCGTCGACCCCCAGGCAGCCCGGCTGCACCGGATCGCCGCGGAAGTGGCAGTGGAAGAACCAGTCGTCGACGTGGATGTCCTGCTCTCCGACGATGCGGCCGCGCGCACCGCTGCGCGTGATCTCGACGACGCGATCGATCATCAGCATCGGCGGGGCGGGAAGACGGATGAACTCGGCCGGCGCGTCGCTCACCAGGTTGCCCTGCGAGAGGGAGAGCAGCTCCTCCTTCGAGAAGCTCGTTCGCTGCAGGTACTCTTCGTAACGGATCACGCGACCTCCATCCGCAGGCTCGACCAGGTGAGCCCGCTGCCGACGACGACGAGCACCAGCGCGTCGCCCTTCCCGAGCGCGTCCCAGTGCTGGGACACGACGGACGGCGCGCCTGCCGCGCCGGTGTTTCCGTGAACGACGACGTTGCTCCAGTGCTCTTCGGGCGCGAGGTTCGCACGCCGCGTGACGTTCTCGAGCACGAGCAGATTGGCCTGGTGGCCGATGAAGTGCAGCTTCCCGCCCGTCTTGCCGACGGACTCGCGCGCGGCGGGGAGCATGGCCTCGAGGCACGCGAGGGTCGTCTTGATGGCGAAGCGCTGCACGGCGCTGCCCTCCTGCGCGAAGTGATCGAAGCGAGGGATCACGACCTGCGACCAGCCCGAGGGGTTGGAGGCGAGCGACGTCTCGACCACGCGCAGCCGAGCCGGCTCGCGGGTCGACACGACCGCCGCGCTCGTGCCGTCGCCCCACAGCACCGCGGTCGCGCGGTCCGAGTAGTCCACCGTGCGCGTGTTGTTCTCGGGGTTCACGGTCAGCACGTACTTCGGCAGCCCGCGCATCGAGCCGAGCAGGTGCAGCTGCGCGGCGAAGCTCGAGCAGGCGGAGTTGATGTCGAGCGCCGGCGCGTCGATGTTCAGCGCGGCGGCGATGCGGCACGCCTCCGAGGGGATCAGCATCTCGGGGGAGCACCCTCCGCAGACGACCATGCCGACGTCGGACGCCGAGATGCCCGCGCGCTCGAGCGCGACGAGCGCCGCGCGCCGCCCCGTGTCGACGTTGGAGTAGAGCGCGGCCTCTTGGCCGGCGCGCACGTCGGCGTTCTTGGTCTGCTTGATGTAGTCGAGCGGGAGCACCGTACGGCGCTCGCGGATGCCGACGCGCTCGGTGATCCACTCGTCGTTCGTGCCGATGTCGAGCTCGGCGAGGAACCGATTGTCGATGACGTTCTCGGGGTGGAAGTGCCCCAGTCCGTGGATGTAGAGCGGCTCCACCATCACCCCGCGATGTGCTCGCCGCCGTCCACGCGGACGATGGTGCCGTTGATCCAGTGCGCTTCGTCGGTGCAGAGCAGGGCGATGACGCCTGCCACGTCGGCGGGCGTCGTGAGCCGGGCGAACGGATTTCTCAGGCGCGCCGCCGCCTTCATCTGCGCGCTTCCCGGGATGAGCCGGAGCGCCGGCGTGTCGGTGACGCCCGCCTGCACCACGTTGGCTCGGATGCCGTGCGGCGCGAGCTCGAGCGCCATCGCGCGCGAGACCGACTCGAGCGCGACCTTCGCCGCGGCGACGGCCGCGTAGCCGCGCCACGCCACCTCGTTGCCCTCGCTGGTCATGCCGAGGACGCGCGCGTCGGACGCGAACAGGCCGCGCGCGAGCACGTCCTGGGTCCACGACACGAGGCTGGTCCCCATCGCGTGCACCGTGCGCGCGAAGTCCTCCTCCTCGAGCATCGCGTCCGTGTCGTAGGCCGGCGCGGGCGCGAGATCGCAGAGCGCGTCGGCGTCCGCGACGCACGCCTCGACGGCCTGCGTGAGCCGCTCCACCGAGACGCCGAGCTGCTCGGCGAGGCGCGTCCGGGCCTTCGCCGACGCGTCCCCGAGCCCCTTGGGCGGAGCCAGGAGCTTCAGGTTGCCGAACGCGACCGAGTGCATGAGCATCTTGATGCGCCCGTGCTCTCCGAGCTGCGTGGCGAGGGCGTCGAGGACCGTCTTGCGCCCCTCGGCCGACAGCGCGTCGAGGTTGAACGACTGAAAGCCGACGCCGGTGGCCTGGATGGCTTTGAACTCCGGCTCGATCGCGCCCATCGCCCCGCGCCGATCGCGGTGCACGACGCAGACGCTCATCCCGCACGAGGCGAGCTTCTTGGCGGTCGCGAGGCCGAAGCCGCTCGAACCCCCTAGGATCAGCGCCCACTGCGATTTGTCGAAGGAGATGCTCATGGCGGCAGCGCTTTCTCGGCGGTCTTGACGGAGAGGATGGAGGTGACGTCGCGGCCGGTGGTCTTGAAGAAACCTCGCAGCGGCCGGCCCGGGCCGATCTCGAGGATGCGGTCGGCGGCCTTGCCGATGGCTTCCATGTTCGCCGTCCAGTCGACGGCGCCGCTCGCCTGGCGCACGAGCGCGTCGAGCAGATCCGGCAGTATGCCGCTGTGGAAGGCCCCGGTGAAGTTCGAGGTCACGGCGCGAGCTCGCTCGGCTACGACCCGCGGCGCCACGCCGTCGAGCACGGCGCGCAGCTCGGGCTCGATCGCGCGCATGCGTCGCGAGTGGAAGGGCGCGCTGACCGTGAGGGGAACGAGCTCGATCTCGGCCGGGGCGGCGGCCTCGCGGACGCGCTCGCACGCGCGCTCCATGTCGCTCGCGGCACCCGAGAGCACGAGCTGGTCGCGCGAGTTGCGGTTGGCCACGTCCACCTCGAGGCCGGCGAGCACGGCGGCGAGGTCGCGCGACCCGATGCCCTCGCCGATCACCGCGACCATGGCACCCTCGCCCGCCGGCACGGCCGACTGCATCAACGCGCCGCGGCGCCGGACCACACGCACCGCGTCATCGAGGCGCATCGCTCCGGCCGCGCACAGCGCCGTGTACTCGCCGAGGCTGTGGCCGCCGAAGCACCCCGCCGAGAGCCCGTGCTCCTTCTCGAGCGCGCGGAACATGGCGATCTCGGCCGTGAGGATCGCCGGCTGGGTGAACTCGGTGAGGTCGAGGCGCGGGTCCTCGTCGAAGCACAGGCGCGCCACGTCGAGCCCGAGCGCATCGCCCGCCTCGGCGAAGACCTCGCGCGAGACGGCGAACTGGTCGTGGAAGTCGCGCGCCATGCCTGGGCGCTGCGACCCCTGGCCGGGGAAAACGACCGCGGTTGCGCTCATGGGAGGCCGGATACTACGAAACCGCCCCGAGAATGGTCATGGGTTGTTAATAAAGGCGGTTCGCCGCGCCGCGGCATCGCGGGGCCTCGGGCGGACCGACATCCCGCAAAGTGGAGCTCTAGCCAGGCTCGCGACCGCTCAGGAAGCGCCCATGCTCTGGTTGAACGCTCGTTCGCCCACCTGCTCCACCCGCGAGATCTGCTCGCGCAACATGCGCACGTAGGACTTGGACTGCTTGTGGTAGTTCGCGTTCATCACGGCCGAGCCCACGACCATCTCGAAGGCGCCTGGCTTCGTCACCAGCGTGCGCGCCAGGGTCTTCCAGAAGAGCGGCGCGGTCTCCCGATCGAGACCGACGAGGCGCACCACGTCCTTGAAGCTGCGCGCCATCCGCAGGGCCTTCTTGAGCGGCGGGCGGAACTTGTGCGCCGGCTCGAACTGCCGCAGCGTGTGCTCTAGTCGCGCGTAGTGGTTGGCGGGCACGTAGAGGTGCTCGAGCACGTGCGCGAGGTCGCTCATCACCTCGGCGCGCGGGCGCTGGGTAGCGAAGTTCAGGCCCGTGGCCGCCGTGTCGGTGCGGTCGTCGTCGTCCTTCGCGATCTCCCCTTCGCGGAACAACCGCCCTTCTCGCGCCAGGCGCCTCGAGAGCGAGGTGTTCGGCAGGGCGTGCAGCGGCAGGACCAGCGTGGGGAACGCGCCCGACTGCTGGACCATCTTCAGCATGTTCGAGGCGGTATGCTTGTCCTCGCCGTCGAAGCCGATGATGAGGCCCGTGTTCACGGCCATGCCGTGCTGGTTCAGGATCCGCACGGCTTGCTCGGGGGTCATCGCCGTGTTCTGGCCCTTGTGCGCGCGCTCGAGCACGTCCGGGTCGCCGCTCTCGATGCCCATGAAGACGTAGCGGAAGTCGTTGTCGCGCATCAGCTCGAGGACGCGAGGCAGGCGCGCGAGGTTCATCGTGGCCTCGGTGCTGTAACAGAACGGGTGGCCGTGCTCGCCGTTCCACCCCTTCATGGCGCGGAGCACTTCCTCGGTCCGCGGGATGTCGCCGATGAGGTTGTCGTAGCCGAAGTCGACCATGCCTCGATAACCGAGATCGTAGAGGCGCTGGTGCTCGGCGAGGATGCGCGAGGCGGGCTTGACCCGCGGCTTGCGCCCGAAGATCTCGATCTGCGCGCAGAACTCGCACGAGAACGGACACCCCCGCGTGAAGTTCATCCCGACGAACATGTACTCGTCGAGCTTGGCGAGGTCCCAGCGCGGGATCGGCACCTTGGCCAGGTCGACGGATTCCTCGGAGCGGTAAAGCCCCTTGGGCGAGTGATTCTCGATGTCGGCCACGACGCGAGGCATGACGTTCTCCGCCTCGCCGACGACCACGTAGTCCGCCATGCCGAGGGAGCGCTCGGGCTGCAGCGTCGGCCCGGCGCCGCCGACCACCACCTGGATGCCCCGCGCTCGGGCGCGCTCGCAGAGCCGGCGCATGGGGATCTCCTGAGGTCCCTTGGCGGTAATCATCAGCACGTTGGCCCAGGCGAGGTGCTCGTCCGTGATCGGCTCGATGTCGCCGTCGACGAACTTCAGCTCCCAGTGCGGGGGCAGGCACGCCGCGACGGTGAGCAACCCGAGCGGCGGGGCCGCGGAGTAGCCGCCGAGCAGCCTGAACAGGTTCCTCGGGTTGTAAAACGTGTCCTCGAGGAACTCGGGCCGCACGAGCAGACACCGCACTTGGCCTTTGCCGTTCTTCTTCATCGGATCCTCCCTTGGATCAGCCAAGCTCTTCCAACTGCGAGAGCACTCGACGGCTCGCGACGCGGAACGCGCCGCGCAGCACGAACGGCGCATGCCGCTGCACGAACGCCGCGAGCTTGCCCGTCGTGGTGATCACCACCTCCGGGCGGCGCGCCGTGACGGCGTCGGCGATCTGCCGCGCTGCCGCGTCGGCGGAGAGCGTGAGGAAGCCCGGGATGGGGTCCTCGCCGCCGCGCAGCCGGCCGTCGTTGCCTCGCAGGCGGATCTCGGTCGCGACGAAGCCGGGCGCGACGTGCGTCACCGAGATGCCCTCGGCCGCGAGCTCGGAGTCGAGCGTCTCGCAGAGCGCGCGAACGGCGAACTTGCTCATCGCGTAGGGAGCCGTGCCAGGCGTCGCCACGTAGCCGTTGACGCTGCCGACCACGGCGAGCCGGCCGCGGGTCCGGCGCAGGGGATCGATGGAGGCCTTCACCGTCCGGAGCACGCCGAAGACGTTGGTCTCGAACTGGCGGCGGAAGTCGTCGAGGTCGAGCCGCTCCACTGCGCCCATGACCCCGAAGCCGGCGTTCGCCACGACGACGTCGACACGCCCGTGCGCCCTGGTGGCGGCCTCGAACGCCGCCTCGAGCTCGCCGTCGCGGGACACGTCGCACTGCACGGCGACGCACGGCACCGGGAGCTCCGACGCGATGCGCTCGAGCCGGTCCTTGCGCCGCGCGAGCAGCGTGAGCCGCGCCCCGCGCCGCGCGTACTCGCGCGCGAGCGCCTCCCCGATCCCGGAGGAGGCGCCTGTGATCACCACGGCAGGTTCGCGCATGCGCCCTTATCGTCGACCTCGGCGCCGACCGGCTTGACCGTTGTCACAAAGGCGCCCCCCACCGTCGTTTGATCGATGTCAGGTGCAAACCATTCGTCCGGTCGATGATGGCCGCGATGAAGAAGACGACCGCGTTCCACGATCCGGCGATCCCTCACGCGGGCCCGCCGCTCAACACCTTCGATCGACCCGCCAAGCGCAAGTACCGCGCCCCCACGGACTACATCGAGCCCGACGCGATCGTCATCGGCTCGGGCATCGGAGGGATGGGGATCGCGTCCATCCTGGCCCAGAAGCGCGGCATGCGCGTGCTCCTGCTCGAGGCGAACGTGGTGCCGGGGGGTTGTACGCACTGCCACGAGATCGACGGCTTCGAGTTTCCGAGCGGCCTCGACTCCGTCGGCGACATGGACCCGAGCATCGGGCGAGGCGTCTACCGGCCGGCCATCGACTTCATCACCGGCGGCAAGCTCGTCTGGACGCGCATGCCCGACGTCCACGAGACGGCGTGCTTCGGCGACGAGGTGTTCGAGTGGTTCTCGTCGCCCGAGAAGAACATCGAGTGGGCCGAGCGGATGTTCCCCGGCGAGGGAGACGTCCGGGGCTACTACGCGCTCGAGGAGAAGATCGAGTTCTGGGCCACGTCGTGGGCCATGACCAAGCTCTGGCCCGAGGCCGTCCCGCTCGCGATGCGCGAGCGCTTCTACGCCGTCGCGGGTGGCAAGTGGCGCCGGTACATGCAGCGCCAGGTGAACGACGTCTTCCGCGGCGAGCTCGGCTTCTCCGAGCGCCTGGCGTCGATCTTCTCGTACATGTACGGCAACCACGGCCGCACCCCGGAGCACGCGCCGTTCGCGTTCCACGCGGTCAACCTGTTCCACTACCGGTGGGGTGCGTACTACCCCGCCGGCGGCGCCGGGCAGATCGCCGAGTGCGTCGTCCCGATCATCGAGGCCGCAGGCGGGCAGGTCGCGGTCTCCTCTCCCGTCGCGCGCATCCTCGTCGAGAACAATCGCGCGGTCGGCGTGCGGCTCGAGAACGGCACGGAGATCCGGAGCAAGCTCGTCGTCAGCGACGCCTCGGCCTACACCACCTTCATGGAGATGCTCGAGCCCGAGATCGCCGAGCAGCACGGCTACCGCAAGCGCTTCGACGAGATCGGCCCGAGCCCGTCGCACATCTACTTGCTGCTCGGCTACGAGGAGAGCATCGATCTGCCCAAGCAGGTCATCTGGCACATGCCGAGCTACGAGGGCGTCTCGAAGTGGGACCTGTCCCGCGCCGACGACCTGTACAAGTCAGAGATGAAGCTCGAGGGGATGGGCGGCTACGTGCTGAGCCCTTCCGCGCGCGATCCCCTCCACGCCCAGCGCTACCCCGGCAAGTCGACCGTCGTCGCGCTCGCCGAGGGCATCCCGGAATGGGTGGCGCGTGCCCGCAAGGACCCGGGCTTCCGGAGCGAGATGGAAGGGCGCGTGACGGAGAACCTCACGAAGGTCGTCCACCGGCACATGCCGGAGCTCAAAAACAAGACGCCGACGGTCGTCCGGGCCGGCCTGCCGATGGGGTGCAACCCGCGTGCGTGGCACGGCTGCTCGCTGGGCCTCGAGCCGAGCGGCGACCGCTTCGTCCGGCACACGCACTGGCTCCGGCCGAAGACCAAGATCGACGGCCTCTGGCTCACCGGCCAGGACTCGTTCTCGGCGGGCTTCGCCGGCTCGATGATGTCGTCGTTCTTGACGTACGCCGCGATGACCGGCGACTGGCTCACCGCGCTGAAGCCGGGCTGATCGCCCGGCCTCGGGTCTTCGTCAGGACAGCGCCTTCTGGAAGACGCGGTAGGTCTTGTATTTCTTCGCCCCCAGGGCGCGGATGCCGACGTTGATCGGCGGGTCGTTCTCGCGCGTCCACGAAAGCTCGGCCCACTCGTAGCCCTTGGCGGAGCCGCGCTTGGCGCACTCGACGTACATGGCCGCCGAGAGGCCGCCGTAGCGCTTCACGTTGTGGCGGATCTCTTTCTTGATGCCGAGCATGATCAGGCGCGACGACTTCGGGTGCTTGACCTTCAGGCGCCAGAGCAGCTTCGCGGCCGCGAGCGGCGACAGGCGCCCCTGCATGTCCGCGATGGCCTCGTTCAGGTTGGGCACCATGATGCACATGCCCGCGGGCCTGCCGTGGACCTCCGCCATGAAGGCGATGTCCGGGTCGAGGATCATCGAGAGCTCCTTGACCATCTTGTCCGCCTCGGACTGCGTCGCGGGGACGAAGCCCCACTTGTCCCCCCAGGCGTCGTTGTAGATGTCGATGATCGCCTCGAGCTCGCGCTTCATGTTGCGCTTGTCGAGGCTGCGCAGCGTCACCTCGGGCAGCGCGCGGATGTTCTGCCAGGCTCGCAGCGTGCGATCGGGGATGGGCAGGGTGCTGTCATAGCGCCAGCAGAAGAGATCCAGCTCTTTGCCGTAGCCGCAGGCCTCGGCGAGCTTGTGCTGATGGCGGAGAGAGTGCCCCATCATCATGACGGGCGGGTGCTCGAAGCCCTCGACCAGGAGCCCGATCTCCTCGTTGGCGTAGAGCGACATCGGCCCGCGGATGCGCTTCATGCCCCGCACCTTGCAGAACTTCTCGGCCTCGGCGAGGAGCGCCTTGGCCACCTCGACGTCGTCGATCGTGTCGAAGAAGCCGAAGAAGCCGGTGCCGTCGTCCCACACGCGCAGGTGCTCCCGGTCGATGGACGCCGAGCAGCGACCGACGAGGCGCCCGCCGCGCCACGCCGTGAAGAGCGCCACGTCCGCGCGTTCGAAGAACGGGTTGTGCTTCGGGTGGAGGCGCTGCTTGATCTCGAAACGCAGCGGCGCGATCCACGCGGGGTCGTGGCGGAAGAGCTCCTCGCCAGCCCGCACGAAGTCCTTCACGTCGCGGCCGGGTTCGTGCCTACGAATTTCGATGCTCATGGTTCCGCCCTCTCTCCGTCGGCGTGCATGTAGCACGCCGACATTCGTGCGCCGCACTTCAAAGCCCGTATCTGTCTCGTTCGTCGAAGACACGCATGAAGTCATCGAAGAAGGTCGTGCCGCGGTCGACCGTCAAGACCTGCCCGCGCACGCCGTCCATCATCCCGCTCGCGAGGGCCAGGGCGGCCTCGCCGACCTCCTCGGGGCTCAGGAAATGCTTCTCCGGATCGCAGAAGCGCTTCGCGAAACCGAAGAACTCCTTGCCGAAGGTCGACTCGAACGAGGTCGTAACGATGCTCCGCGAGCGGATCACGTTGATGCGCACGTCCTCGTCGTAGAGCCGCACCGACATGTAGCGCGCGAGCGTCTCCATGACGGCCTTCGAGGCCGCCACGAAGTCGTAGCCGGACGCGAACGAGCTCACGCCCGTGGACGACATGCCGATGACGTAGCGCGGGTACTTCCCGAACGCGTCGCGCACACCGCGCACGTAGGACACGAGCGGCCAAGCGCTCGCCTCGATGCTCTTCAGCAGGCCGCGCCGATCGTAGTCGTCGACGGAGTGCGTGACGAGCGCCGCCGAGACGTTGATGACGAGCGCCTCGATGGACCCGTGACGAGTGCGAAGGGTCCGGAGCAGCTCGCCGGTCTCCTCTTCCGAGGACGCGTCGGCCTGGACGATGAACGGCGGCGGCGCCCCCGCCTCGGCGAAGCGGCGCCGCACGTCGTCCTCGTCCGCGGAGCCGAAGCGGTACGTGAGGGTACACTCGGCCCCGCAGCGCCCGAACTCGAGCGCGGTCGCGAGGCCGATGCCGGCCGTCCCGCCCGTCACGAGCACGGCCTTCCCGCGGTAGTCGGCGATCATCGAATCAGGTCGTCTTGGCCTGGGTCTTGGTCTGCTCCGCCGTGTTGTGGAGCAGGTCGACGAGCTGGTCGACGTTCGTGAGCTTGGCGAGCTCCGAGCGCGGGATCTTGATCTTGAGCTCGCGCATGGCGGCCGAGACGACCTCGACGATGTCCAGGCTGTTGGCGCCCAGCGCCTTCATCGACTGTGACGTGTCGACCTTGGCTGCGTCGATCGTGTCGACGGCTTGCGCGAGGTGCTTGATTACGACGGCCTTCACGTTGTCCCGAGTCATGATGAGTGTTCTCCTTGTTTCCGATCGATGATGTCGCGCTCTTCGTAGAGCCGCATGAGGTTGTCGAAGAAGCTCGTCCCCTTGTCGACCATCACCACCTGGCCGTTCATGGCGTCGAGCATGCCGCTGCACAGCGCGTAGATGCTGTTGGCGACGTCCTCGCAGGTGACGAACTGGCGGCGCATGTTGAAGCGCTCGCAGAAGGGCTCGAACTCGCGCCCGAACGTCGCCCAGAGATTCTCCGTGGCGACGAGCCGCGACCGGACGACGTTGACGCGGACGCCCTCGTCGAAGAGCCGATAGCTCAAGTAGCGACAGAGCGTCTCGAGCACCGACTTCGACGCGGCGGCGAAATCGTAGTTCTTGTAGAAGGCGTCCGGCCCGCCGCTCGAGACCCCGACGACGTAGCGCGGCCAGCGGCCGAACTCGTCGTGGATGCGGCGCGTGTACTCGACCATCGGCCACGCCGAGTAGTCGATGCTCTTGAAGAGCGATTGCTCCTTGTAGTCGTCGAGACCGCGGATCACGAGCGCCACCGCCACGTTGGAGACGAACGCCTCGATCGAGTCGTGCCGGGAGTGGATCTCGCGCAGCAGCGCCGCGGTGTCGTCGTTCGACGCGACGTCCGCCCGGATGATCTCCGGCGCCGGAAGCTTCTCACGCCGGAACTGCTCGAGCACCTGGTCGTCGTCGGCGGTGCCCCACTTGTGGGTGATGTAGACGTGCGCGCCTCGCCGCGCGAACGCGAGGCCGGTGGACAGGCCGATGCCCATCGTCCCGCCCGTCACGAGGACGGCCTTGCCGGTGTAGTCACGGTAGGGCATTTCGCTCCTCGATCCGCAGGAGGACCTCCTGCTGGCCGAACGTCGCGTGGTGCATGAGGGTCTCGGTCGTGTAGGTCTCCTCGAACGAGCGGCGCCGGCGCATGGCGAGCGTCCGCTTGAGGACCTCGAGCGACAGGCGCGGTTTGTCCGCGATGCGCTCGGCGAGCGCGAGCGCGTGGGGGAGCACCTCGGCGCGGGGGAGGATCGCGTTGAACCCGCTCGCGCCCACGAAGGACGAGCCCTTCTTCGGCTCGCCGGTGAGCAGCATCTCGAAGGCGATCGCCGGCGAGACGACGTGGAACAGGAGCTGCGTCGTCCCCATCCCCGGCGTGAAGCCGAAGTCCATGAACGTGGCGCCGTAGCGGCTCTCGCGCGCGATCACGCAGAGGTCGGCGCACAGGCCGAGCGCGAGGCCGCCGCCGATCGCGTGCCCCTCCATCGCCGCGATGAGCGGCACCGGCAGGTCGAGCAGGGCGCGCGGCAGCGAGATCTCCGTGGGTGCGAGCTCGCCGCGGCCGAAGGCGCGCAACAGCTCGGGGCTCGCGCCGCTGGAGAACACCTCGGGCAAGCCCGCGAGCACGATCACCTTGAGCCCGGGCGACAGCGCAGCCTGGCGCAGCGCGGACAAGAGCTCGGACACGAAGCGAGGCGTCATCGCATTCTTCGTGCGCTCGCTGCGCATCGTGAGGCAGGCGACGCCGTCCGTGCGTCGTTCGAGGTCGATCACCGAGCTCATGCGTCCTCTTTCTCGTGGACGTCGGTCCACGGGGGCGTGCCGTCCTCGAAGAAGCGGCGAATGCGGGTCTGGGTCCTGGGGTCGCCGGCGAGCGTGGCCGTGATGGCGGCGCCGTGCGCGAGCTGCGCCGGCCACTCGAGGAGGCGAAGGTCGAGCATCCACCGGCGCAGCGCCTCGACGTGGCGGCTGTCCGCGCGCGAGAGCGAGCGCACGCGACCCCCGAGCTCCGCGCGGACCGCGCCGGCGGGCACGACGCAGTCGACGAGGCCGAGACGCGCTGCCTCGTCCGCGCCCAGGGCCTGCGCCGAGAGCGCGGCTTGCCGGGCGCGCTGCGGGGAGATGCGCTCGACGAGGACGGGGAGCACCAGCGACGGGATGAGGCCGAAGAGCAGCTCGGGCAGCGCGAAGGTCGCGCGAGGGGTCGCGAGGACGACGTCGCACACCGCCGCGAGGCCCACGCCCCCGCCGGTCGTCTCGCCGTCGACGCACGCGATCGTGGGGCGCGGCGCGCGCCGCAGGGCATCGAGGCAGCGCGCGTACATCGCGACC
>DATIQP010000549.1:0-2622 GCA_035470765.1 Polyangiaceae bacterium
GGAGGGTCGCCATGAGCCGGGACAGCGAGCGTCGTATGCGCGAGGCGATGAATGCCGCCGAGCGCGCGAGTCAGCGGAAGTCCGACTTCCTCTCCAGCGTCAGCCACGAGATCCGCACCCCGCTGAACACGGTGCTGGGCATGGTGGAGCTGCTCGGCGAGACGTCGCTCGACGCGCGCCAGCAGCGCTACGTCCACACGCTGCGGCGCGCGAGCGAGCACCTGCTCACGCTCATCGACGAAGTGCTCGACCTGACGCGCATCGAAGCGGGCCGAGTCACCTTGGACGAGGCTCGCTTCGACCTCGGGGAGCTCGTCGAGGGCGCGATCGAGATCGTGCGCATCCACGCCCGGCGCAAGCGGCTGGACCTCGAATGGAAGGTGGCGCCCGACGTGCCGAGGACGCTGCGCGGCGACGCGCCGCGCCTCCGTCAGGTGCTCGTGAACTTGCTGGGCAACGCGGTCAAGTTCACCGACCACGGCCGCGTGTGGCTCGATGTGACCGTGGAAAAAAACGCCGGGGCGGCGGGCCAGGGGGTCGCGCTGACCTTCACCGTCGGGGACACCGGCATCGGCATCCACCGCGAGCGACTGTCGGCCATCTTCGACGGCTTCGTCCAGGGCGACCAGACGATCGCGCGGCGTTTCGGCGGCTTCGGGCTCGGGCTGCACATCTCGAAGAACATCGTCGAGCGCATGGGCGGGTCGCTCCAGGTCGAGAGCGAGCTCGGCGCGGGCTCGCGGTTCGCGCTCACCGTGCCGCTCGCGATCGAGCGGGCGTCGGGTCGGCCACATGCCGGGTCGGCGGGGAACGCGTCGCGCCTGCACTTGCGCGGGCCGGGCAGCGCGCGGCTGCGCGTGCTGATCGTCGACGACTCCGAGGACAACCGCACGCTGCTGGGCGAGTACCTGAACGGAGCAGGCGCGGAGTCGCACTTCGCGGACGACGGGGCGTCGGCGATCGGCCGTGTCACGACCGAGCGGTTCGACGTCGTCATCATGGACCTACAGATGCCGGAGCTCGACGGCTTCGAGACGACGCGCGAGATCCTCCGCGTGCTGGGCGAGCACGGACGCGCGGCCCCGCCCATCGTGGCGCTGAGCGCCCACGCGGTCGACAAGACGCTCGAGCGCGGCATGGCCGCGGGCTGCAGGCTCGTGCTCACCAAGCCCATACGCAAGCGCGCGTTCCTGGAGGGGGTCGCGAGAGCCGTCGGTGGGACCGTGGCGGAGCTGCACGGCCGCGCACGCGACGACGTGAGCGCCCTCTTGCCGCAGTACTTCACGAACCGCCGCAGGGACGTGGAGGTGATCGACCGGGCGCTCGAGGAGGGCGACTGGGACGTCGTGGCGAGGCTCGCTCACAACATGCGCGGGACGGGGCAAAGCTTCGGTTTCCCCGCGATCACCGAGCTCGGCGGCTCGCTCGAGGCCGCGGCCCTTTCCCGCAACGCGACCGAAGCACGAGGCCTCCACGCCACGCTGCGGGCGCTGATCGCGCGCCTCGACGCCGACGCCGGCGGGCCGAAACACGCGGAGTCGGGCCTGCACTCGGCGACGCGCGGGGACTCTGGCGCGTGGGGAGCGGACGAGCCGCCGACGGGCACCGGCAAGGAGTGAGGCTCACGAGGGCTTCGCGAGCCAGCGGCCGAGCGTGCCCAGGAGCTGGTCGTTGTCGACCGGCTTCGGCACGAAGTCCGAGCAACCGGCGTCGAGGATCTTCTCGCGGTCGCCGACCATCGCCTTCGACGTGAGCGCGATGATCGGGAGCTCGCGAAACGCCTCGATCGCCCGGATGTTGCGCGTCGCCTCGTAGCCGTCGACCTCCGGCATCATGATGTCCATCAGCACAGCGTCCACGTCAGGGTGCTTCTGCAGCACGTCCAGGCTCGAGCGCGCGCCGTCGGCGAGGAGCACGTGGACTCCCCTCGTCTCGAGCAAGCTGCGGATCGCGAAGGCGTTGCGCACGTCGTCGTCCACGACCAGGACCCTCCGACCGCTCAACGCGTTCATCAAAGGATGGGAGAGCACGAGCGGCGTTTCCACGTGCCGCTCGGCCGCCTTCGGCTTCAGCTGGAGAGCGTGCGACGCGAGGGGGAGATAGAGCGTGAACGTGCTGCCTTCGCCCACCGTGCTGCGCAGCCGGATCTCGCCTCCGAGCAGCCGCGCGAGCTCTCGGCTGATCGCGAGGCCGAGCCCGGTGCCGCCGTAGTTGCGGCTGGTCGACGCGTCGGCCTGGTGGAACGGCTCGAAGATGAGCTGGTGCTTGTCCTCCGGGATGCCGATCCCGGTGTCCGACACGGCGAAGGCGACGAGGGCGTCGCCCCCGTTGAAGGACTGGAACACCGCGCTGCGCGACGCCGCTTCGATCGTGAGCGTGACCCTGCCGGCGGACGTGAACTTGAACGCGTTCGAGAGCAGGTTCTTCAAGATCTGCTGCAGGCGCAGCGGATCGGTCGGAAGCGTCGCCGGCGCCGTGGTGGCGATCTCGATGTGGAGCTCCAGCTTCTTCTGCTCGGCCATCTTTCGGAAGCTCCGCTCGACGAAGTCCGAGATGTCGGCGATCGAGACGGTCGTCGTCTTGACCTCCACCTTCCCGGCCTCGACCTTCGACAGGTCGAGG
>DATIQP010000550.1:0-8975 GCA_035470765.1 Polyangiaceae bacterium
CGCGCGTGAGGCCGACGATGGTCCCCCGAGCGCCCTGATCCCAGTACGGTGCGCCGAGGCCGGCGAGCGCAGGGACGAAGACCACGCCGTCGCTCGATGGCACCTTGCGAGCGAGGGCCTCCACGTCGGGCGCGCTCTGGATGATGCCGAGGCCATCGCGCAGCCACTGCACCGCCGCGCCGGCGATGGAGCTCGAGCCCTCGAGCGCGTAGCTCGTCGTGTCTCCAATCTTCCACGCGACCGTGGTGATTAGGCCGCTCCGGCTGAGCACGGGCTCTGTGCCGATGTTCATGAGCGCGAAGGCACCCGTGCCGTACGTGCACTTCGCCTCGCCCTTGGCGAAGCACGCCTGGCCGAAGAGGGCGGCCTGCTGATCGCCCGCGATGCCCGCGATGGGGATGCCGTCGCGCAAGAAACCAAGGCCGCGCGTCTCGCCGACGACCTCCGCGCTGCCGACCACGCGCGGCAGCACCGAGCGCGGCACGCGGAAAAGCGAGAGCATCTCGTCGTCCCAGGCGAGCGACCTCAGGCCGAACAGAAGGGTTCGCGAGGCGTTGGTCACGTCGGTGATGTGCGTCGAGCCGCCCGTCAGGCGATGAACGAGGAACGAGTCGATCGTCCCGAACGCGAGCTCGCCGCGCTCGGCGCGCGCACGTGCGCCTTCGACGTGATCGAGCAGCCAGGCGACCTTCGTCCCCGAGAAGTACGCGTCGATGACGAGGCCCGTGTGCTCGAGGATCTCCGGCGCACGGCCCTGGGCCTTGAGCTCGTCGCAGACGGCCGCGGTGCGGCGGCACTGCCACACGATCGCGCGGTGAATGGGCGCTCCCGTCTTCTTGTCCCAGACGAGCGTCGTCTCGCGCTGGTTGGTGATGCCGATGCCTGCGATGTCGGAAGGCGACGCCTTCGCGGCTGCGATCGCTCCGCCCACCGCGGCGCCCACCGACTCCCAGATCTGATCGGCGTCGTGCTCCACCCACCCCGGCTTGGGGAAGTGCTGAGGGAACTCGACCGTGCGGCGGCCGAGCGTCTGGCCGTCCTCGGCGATGACGAGCGCGGTCGTTCCCGTGGTGCCTTGATCGATGGCGAGCAGGTGTTTGGCCATGGCTCTGCTCTATCACAGGGGCGCCGGCGGGCAGAGACGAGCGGCCCGAGAACGAGCGCACGGCGTGCGTGCCGTGCAAGCGCGCCCGAACGACCACGCGGCGGCACGGGCGATGCAGCGCGGACACCGTGCCCTCCAGCCAACGACGACTCAGCATTGCGTTCGTCAACGACAACTTCCGCCACGGCGGAGTCGGCGGCGTGGTGAGCGCCTGGCGTTTCGTCGAGAGGCTCCGCGAGCGGCACCAGGTCATCCTCATCGGGACCGACGCCGACGGCATCGGCAAGGTGCCGGTCTTGGACATCCCGAGCCGGATCCTGCGCGAGATGGGGTTCGTGATGGCGCGGCCGGATCGCGCCGCCATCGCGAGCGCGATCGCCGCCGCCGACGTCGTTCACGTGCAGCTCCCGTTCTGGCTCGGTTTCGTCGCGCTCGCCGAGGCGCGACGCCTGGGCAAGCCCGTCGTCGCGGGGTTCCACATTCAGCCGGAGAACGCGCTGTTCAACGTCGGCATCCGCGCGACCAGCCTCGCCCGCCTGCTGTATCGCTTCTGGATTCACTACTTCTACGACCGGTCCGACGCGGTCGTCGCGCCGAGCGAGTTCGCGGCGAGCAAGCTGCGCGAGCACGGGCTCACGCGTCCCATCCGCGTCATCTCCAACGGCGTCCATCCGAGCGCGAGCGAGCGGCCTCGCTTCCTTCGCCCGACGGCCGACCCGAGCGCGTTCCGCGTGCTGTCGGTCGGCCGGCTCGCCGAGGAGAAACACCAGGAGACGCTGATCGACGCCGTGCAGCGCTCGCGCTTCCGGAATCGCATCGAGCTGGTCATCGCGGGGCGTGGTCCTCGCGAGCGTGAGCTCCGCGAGCGAGCGGCCGCACTGCCCAACGCGCGCGTCGGCTTCGTCTCGCAGGAGGATCTGTGGCGGCTGCTCGACACCTCCGACCTGTTCGTCCACTGCAGCGAGGTGGAGCTGGAGGGGATGGCGGTGCTCGAGGCGATGAGCGCGGGCCTTCCGGTGCTGGTGGCGGACGGACCCGAGACCGCAGCCTCGGAGCTGGCGCTGGACGATCGATTCCGCTTCCCGGTGCGAGACGCGGAGGGGCTGGCTTCCAAGCTGGACGCCCTTCTCGAGCGGCCTTCGGAGCTGCGCATCGCGGGTGCCCAGTACCGGCGCATGGCGGCAGCGCGCGACCTCGGACGGAGCGTGGACGAGCTCGTGGAGCTCTATCGCGCGCTCCTCGAGATGCGCGCGCCGCGGGTGCTCGGCCCTGCGCTCCCGGCTCAGGCCGTGGTGCACCCGTGAGCGCGGCGCCGAGCGTCGTCCAGCTCTCCCTGCGTGAGCAGCTCGGCATCCCGAAAGACGCGCGGCGGATCCTGCTCTTCACCGAGAGCAGCCACTGGGACACGAACTGGCTCGAGACCTCCGAGGAGTACTTCGCTCGCCGCATCGAGCCGATCTTCGGGCATGTCATGGACGCGCTGGAGAGAGACCCACTCCGCGTCTACTGCATCGAGAGCGTCTTCTTCCTCAAGCTGTTCTGGGAACGACACCCGGAGCACCGGGAGCGCCTCCGCGCGCTGCTGGAGCCGGCGATCGAGGGCGGGCGCCCGCGCCTGCGCATCCTCACCTCGTCGTTCACGACGCCGGACACGCTGCTGCCGCACCCCGAGTCGATCCTGCGCGATTTCCACCTGGGGCAGCAGTGGCTCCGCAGCGCCGGCCTCGGCGCGTACCCGCACACCGCCTACTTCCCGGACAACTTCGGCCACTCGCCGCACCTGCCCTCTCTGATGCGCGCCGTGGGCGTGGACTCCGTCGCGGTCACGCGCATCGACGGCATGTACTTCGTCGCCTCCGACTACCGCATGAAGAGCGCCTACCCGCTCGAGGGATCGACGGCGGAGCTGCTGGAGAACGAGCTTCGCACGCTCGACTTCGTGTGGAAGGACGACGACGGCGCCGAGGTGCTCGCCCACTGGAACGCGTTCACCTACTTCCAGGGCGACATGCTCGGGCACGCGGGCATCACGCGCTGGAGTGGCCACGTCGCGGCGATCCCCTGGCGGACGCGCGGGCACGTCGCGCGGCAGATCGATCGCTTCGCCAAGCAGCTCGAGCCGCTCGCACGGACTCCCTACCTGCTCTGCCCGATCGGCATGGACTTCAACGATCCCATCCCGGAGATCCGCGAGCTCCTCGAGCGCTACGACCGCGAGCGCTACGGCGACACCGGAACGTGGGCGGTGCTCGCCGGGCTGGACGACTACTTCGCGCTCGTCGACGAGCACCGCGCGGAGCTGCCCGTCCTGGCGGTGGACCCCATCCCGTACTGGATGGGCTTCTACGCGTCGCGGCCCGAGCTCAAGCAGCGTCCGACGCGGACCGTTCGCGCGCTCGTCCTCGCCGAGAAGCTCTCCGCGCTCTTCCCGCCAGACCCGGCGCTCGAGGCTTCGCTGCGCGAGGGTTGGGCGAACGTGGTGCTGATGAATCACCACGACGCCATCACCGGCACGTCTCCGGATCGCGTCAGCCACGCCGAGCAGCGCGACTGGCTCGGCAAGGCCGAGGCCGCGGCCGAGGAGGCCCTGCGGCACGCGAGCGCCCACGCCGAGGAGTCACTTCCCGAAGCGCCGCTCGCGCTCGGCCATGACGTCACGTTCAAGCGCGGGCACTCCGGATCGATCGAGGTCACGACCGCCCACTACCGCATCTCGTTTGCAGGGGAGCGCGGAGGCTGCATCACGAGCTTCGTTGCCTACGGCAAGGAGCGGCTGGGCGGACTCGGCTTCGACCTGGTCGCCTACGCCGACGAGGGCGGGCTCTGGCGCTTGGGCCACGAGTTCCGCGGGGGAGGTTTCGTCGAGGTCGACCGGGTCAGCCGGCGTCGCGCCAAGCTGAGCGTGATCGAGCTCGACGACGGGATCTCGGTCGTCATCCGATCCATGCTGCGAGGCATGCCGTTCACGCGCATCGCGACGTGCCGGCGCGGCGATCCCTTCGTGCGCCTGCGCGTGGAGGGCGTCGCCGCGCGCCGCCGGACGGTGACGTGCCGCTTCGAGATGCCCGACGAGCCGGTCCTCTTGGAGATGGACACGATCGGCGGGATCATCGAGCGGCCTCGCGAGCGCACCCACGCGCCGACGTTCTGGCCGGTGCCCTCCGCCCTCTCTCTGCAGGCCGAGGCGCACGCGCTCCACGTGGGATTCGAGGCGCCGACCGCGGTGTCGTTCAGCCCCGATCACGCGCTCGAGTGGATCGTCGCGCGCAACCCCACGAAGGAGCGCGCCTTCCGGTTGTTGCCCGTGCTCGCGCACCCCATCGGAGGCACGGTCGACGAGCTCCAGACGCACGATGCGGCCATGTTCGCGACCACGGGCGCGCACGGCCGCGCCGTCCCCCCCGAGCTGCGCCGGCAGCTCGAGCTCGCATGGTTCCCCGAGGAGCTTCATGCCGTGAAGCGCTTCGCGCGCTCGCTCGTGCGCTGCGATGACCCGACGGTCTCGTTCTCGGCCATCAAGCGCGCCGACGTCGGATCCGGGATCATCGTGAGGCTCGCGTGCGAGCGGCCGTCGGGCAGGACGGTGCGCGTGTCCCTCGTGACCGGCGACGTGCGAGCTGCGTGGCTCTGCGACGCGCGCGAGCGGGACCTCTCCGCGCTCGAGGTGATCGACGGGCAGGCGAGCGTCCCGATCTCGCGCCGGCTCACGAGCGTGCGGCTCGTCCGTGGCGGGTTGGTCGGGCTCGGAGGAGGGTCGTGAGGCTAGACTGGGGTGTCCTTGGAGTTTGGAGGATCGACATGGAAGCACGAGCGTCGAGGGTGTTGGGTGGTCTCGCGGGGGTCGCCACGGTCCTTGTTGCCGTCGCCGCGCTCGCGGCGCCGGTCTCCGTCCGAGCGCCGATGGTGTGCTCGCGCGGCCCGAGCGGCACCACGTTCAACGCGATCGTGACGGTGCCCTCCTCTCAGGCGGCGGGCACGACCTACACGACGCGCATCGAGAGCACGCCGTCGGGCAAGATCGATCACGGCGGGTTGAACTACATCCACGACATGCAGACGGACTACCTGATCCCGCCCGGGACGAGCTACGTCGAGGGTTCGGCTCACGTCGTCCCCGGCACGGGAACCGCCAACGTACGCGCCGGGGCGCGCGTCACGTATCAGGCCGGCACCATCCGCCTCCTCTTGCCCGCGCACGTCCCCAACGGCGGAAGCTACACGCCTCCCACGATCGAGTTCGACGTGCGCATCCCCGCCGGCGCGACGGGCAACCTTCCGCTGAAGTTCTCGCACTACGAGGTCAAGGCGAACGCCATCATCATCGGCGACCTGGTGACGCGGTGCGATCCGGATCCCAAGCCGTACACGATCGCGGTCACCCGGGTGGAGCCGGCGCCGCCGGCGCCTGCGCCCTGACCGAGGCGAGCTACTTCCGGGGCCGCGCGAAGATGCTCAGCAGCACCAGCATCACGCCGCACGCCACCGCCACGCCGAGCGGCCAGCGCGCCAGGTCGTCTTCCCCACGCCAGTGCAGCTGGAGCGCCGCCCACCCGCACGCCAGCCCGATCGCCGTGTAGATCAGCTGCCGGCCCGCCGAGTAGACCGCGCGTGCCCCCTCGCGCACGCCCTTGACGCGCACCTCCATCTCGCCGCGCGTCGCCCGTACGAGGTACTTCTTCAGGTCCTCCGGCAGCGTGATGGCTCCCATCGCCATCTCGCGTACCGTCTCGATGACGATCTGCTGCCAGTCGCGCGTGCCGAGCACGAACTCTTGCATGTACGGCTGGATGATCGCCATCGGGTTCAGGTCCGGGTCGAGCATCGAGCAGCAGCCGTAGAGAAGGATGATCGTGCGCTCGAGGAGCACCCAATCCTTCGGGATGTGGAACGCCGACGAGAGCTCCTTCATCCCGATGTTCATCTTGCGCAGGTCGAGCAGGTTCTCGAAGCCGCGCTGCGGGTCGATCTTGATGTCCTTGAGGTTGAAGCTCTCGAGCTTCACCTCGTCCTGGAACCTGCGGTGGAAGTACTCGATGATCTTCTCGCTGACCTGCTCGTCGCCCGTGCGCGAGAGGAACCCCATCTTGCGGAGCGCCTTGATGAGGCGATCGGTGTCGCGCCGCAGCACGCCCTCGAGGAACTCCGGGATGCCGTCGCGCATGCTCGGCGAGAGCTCGGCGACGGCGCCGAAGTCGAGCAGGATGAGCGCGCCGTCCTCGCGGACGAGCACGTTCCCCGGATGCGGATCGGCGTGGTAGACGCCGTCGACGAAGATCATCTGGCAGTACGCCCGGACGAGGCGGTTCGCGATGTCCTTCTTGTCGAGGCCGAGCGCGTCGATGCCGGCCATGTCGCCGATCTTCTTGCCCTCGACGAACGAAGCCGTCAGCACGCGATGCGTCGACAGCTCGCGCACCGGCGTCGGGAAGACGATGCGGTCGTTGGCGGTGAAGTTCTTGGAGATGCGCTCGACGTTGTCGGCCTCGCGCGCGAAGTCGAGCTCCTCGTAGAGCAGGCCCTTGATCTGGTGGTAGTAGGCGTCGAGCCCCTGCACGGGCACGAACCACTGCACGATCATCATGATGCGTCGGATCGTGATCAGATCCAGGCGCACCATCTCGTCGATGTCCTTGTGCTGGACCTTGACCGCGACGCGCTGGCCGTCCTTGGTGCGCGCCTCGTGGACCTGCCCCAGCGACGCGCTCGCGATGCACTCCCGGTTGAAGCTCGCGAACAGCTCGTCCACGGTCCCGCCGAGCTCACCCTGGATTCGCTCGGCGATCTCCTCGAACGGACGCGGCGGCACCTGGTCCTGCAGGCCCTCGAGCTCGCTGCGGAACTCCTCGGGGAGGAAGTTCGCCATGATCGAGAGCAGCTGCCCGACCTTGATGAAGAGCCCTTGAAGGTGGAGGATGGTGGCGTTGACGCGCACCGCGTTTCGCTTGTGCACGTCGCGGATGCGCTGGTCGTGCCAGCTCTGGCCGAAGATGCGCGACCAGAAGGCGAGCCAGAGGTAGCTGCCGATGACGGAGAACGTCGTCACGTACGCGCGGACGAAGCGCCACGTGTTCGTCGCCCGCGGACGATACATCACCCTGGGCTTTTTCTCGGCCAGCACCCCGGGCGGCGGGAGCGACGTCGCCGCCCGCGCGAGTGGCGCGTGGCGCACCGACGACGGCGTCGGCGTCGGCGAGGCGGCGCCGCGGTCGGGCTCGGTCGAGCCCTCCCGTTCCGTCTCCACCGGCGTATGCGACGGCGTGGCCATGCGTCGATCGTAGTACATCGCCGCCCAACCCCAAAATCACCGGCACCCCCCGGAATCCCCGCCCCCCGTTCGTCCTTTTCTCGTCCTCGTGTACCCTCGGGCTCGATGCGCTGGTTCGCGCTCGCCGCGGCGCTGTTGGCCCTCGCCCCCATCTCCAGGTCCGCCCATGCCCAGGGCAACTACCGCTCCGCACCGACGGGCGGCCGCTCGGCCCTCATGGGGAACACCGGCATCGCCCTCGGCACCGACGGCGCCGCCCCGTTCCTCAACCCGGCCACCGTCGTCCACGTCGACTCGTCGCTCGCGCTCACGCTCAACTTCGTGTCGATCGACCTCTGGCACGTGGCCAACTACTACGTCCCCGGCCCGGTCGACACCGCGACGTACGGCAACGTGCCCACGAGCGGCTCGTCCGACATCACGCGCGTCGCCGGAAACGCGGTGCCATCGACCTTCTGCGTGTTCGCGGGTCTGCCGCGCATCGGCTCGGCCAAGGAAGGCCACGCGGGAGAGCATAAGGTCGCGGCGTGCCTCGGCGCGACGGAGCGCCAGTTCTTCGACTGGGTGGGGCAGGGGTACCAGGCCAACGGCCCCGATCGCGCGACGACGCAGGCCAACTCGGTCCGCCGCGGCTGGCAGCGCTTCGTCGTCGCCCCGAGCTGGGCCGTCAACGTCACCGACGCGCTCGCGCTCGGCGCCTCCCTCCACGGCACGTTCACCGACTACAACTCGCTCGTCTCCGTCGGGACCACCACGACCGGCGGCACGCTGCCCGCGACCGCGAGCGTCTTTCAGGCCGGGGCGAGCGGCAACGACTTCGGCCTGAGCGCTCTGATCGGCGCGACGCTCACCCTCGGCCGCGTCACGCTCGGCGCGTCGGTCCAGTCGCCGGACGTCTCGCTCTACGGCCACGGCAACATCAACAGCTACGTCCAGTTCGCGAGCACCGCGAACGTGTCGTCGACGACGTACCTGGGGTCGGGGTCGTTCCACGCCGACGAGCCCACGCGCTTCTCGCTGGGCGCCGGGTATCAGTGGCCGACCGGCACCGTGGAGCTCGACCTCCAGCTCGCGCTCGCCCAGAACGACGCCGTCAGGCTCGACACCTCGGGCACGCAGCTGCAGACGCCCGCGGCCGCCAGCTTCACCAAGACCCTCTCGTTCGCGACGCGCTACGAGCCCACGGTCAACGCCGGCGTGGGTGGCGAGATCTACGTGCGTCCGAGCCTGAGCCTGCTCGGCGGCTTCGGCACCGATCTCTCTGCGGTCTCCACCATCGGTCCGACGACGACCGCCTCGAGCAGGCTCGACCGCCTCTTCTGGTCGTTCGGGTTCGGCACGCACGGCACGGGCGGTACGCTGCTCATCGGCGCGCAGGTCTATTACGGCTGGGGCTCGACGCTGGCGCCCAACGTCTACCAGCCCGTGCCGGTGCTCCAGCCGACCGGCATGAGCTCGTTCGGCGTACTCTTCGTGCTCGCCGGAGCGACGAGCCTCAAGGCGATCGAGCAGGCGGTGACCGACGTCCGGCGCGCGATCGTCCCGGGCAAGTGATCAGCCGCGCTCAGTGCTCGTGGCGCTCTTCTTCGTGCTCGCGGCGCTCCT
>DATIQP010000551.1:0-14321 GCA_035470765.1 Polyangiaceae bacterium
CGAGAGCAGGAGCAGATCCGGCTCCGGGAGCTTCTCGCCCGTCGGACCGATGTTGCCGCTCTTGAGCATTCCGATGTCGCACTTCACGTACGTGCAGACGTCCTCGGAGTGCCCGGCCTTCTCGGCCTCGGCGATGTACGCGGCGGACTTCTTGCGCATGCCGCTCTGGAGCGCATTGATCTCCGGCAGCACCGGCAACAGATCGAGCGCGCCGAGCAGCTCGGTCACGTTGCCGGGCACGAAGGTGTAGACGACCTTCTTGCCGTCTTGCTTCGCGCGCGAGAGCTTCTCGAAGTGCTCGGCGATCATCCGCTTCTGGCGGAGCTGGCTCTTGTCCTTGGACGCTGAAGTGTCGCTCATGATGCGGCTCCCCAGAGCTTGACGGCGTCGGAGAAGGCGCCGGCTTGCTCGCGAATGACCTGAAACTGACCCATGTTCTCGGCGAACTTGAAGCTGGTGTGCGGGACGCCGGCCTTGGAGAGTGCGGCCTCGAGCATCGGCTGGTCGAGCAGCGCCGGGTCGCAGAACGACGCCGCCGCGAAGATGACGCCGTCGGCGTGGTACGCGCGGACGCGCGCGATGAGGCTCGCGCCCTTGACCAGATCGCCCGCGTAGCGCGAGGCGGTGTCTTGCCCCCGCTCGAGGTAGGCGCGGGCGAGCGCCGCGACCGGATCGCCTCCCGTGTCGATGTCGCCGTCGATCATGCGCAGGCCGAGCTGGAAGTCGTCGTCGACGATGTCGACGCCGCTGCGCTCGAGCGCGCGGATGAGATCGAAGGGCGGCTGCTCGCAGAAGGAGCCGACGAGCACGACGCGCACGTTGTCGACCAGCCTGCCGGTGCGCTGCCTCGCGGCCGCGATGAACTCGCGGAGGAGCTTGTCGTGGGCTTCGGCCTCGAGCACCGCGCCCGCGCGCACGACGAGGTACGCCTCGGTGGCCTTCACGCGCCAGGGCTCCGTGCGGCGGATGGCGTCGAGCTCGGTGATCGCAGCGCGGCGCGCGTTCTCGTGGCGGATCGCGGTGCGCAGCGCCTCGGCCTCGAGTGGGCGGGCGCCGCGACCCTCGAGCTCCTTCGCGATGCGCCGGAGCTCGCCCGCGTAGAACCGGCCGCCGATCTCGGGCTCGAAGTTCTGCGGCAGGTCGACGTATGCCGTGTACGTCTTCGGGAAGAGCATGTTCCACATCCCGCCGAGGTTGCGGATGACGTCGCAGATCGACGGAAACAGCATGCCGTCCAGCGCGTCGAGCTCGCCTGCGAGCGCGAGCTCCACGGTGCTGCGCGGGATGTGACAGATGTACGACTGGAAGAACGAGTCGCCGCGGATGATGTCGAGCGAGTCGCCGCCGCCGAAGACCGCGACGGGCAGGCAGCCCATCGCCTCGAGCAGGGGCCTCGGCACGTAGATGGGCATGTAGCCGACGGCGAGGCCCCCAGGGTGCGACGCCTTCCACTCGCGCACGGTGCCGAGGGAGCGGTCCTCGACGAGGGCGGTGGCTCGGGCGAGGATCGGAGCAGCCGGGTCGGTCATGATCGCCTCTTCTTCTTGTTGCCGGGATTGACGATGGCGGCCGCCACGCCGTGCTCGGCGCAGTCGACGATGGTTCGGGCGAGGTCCTCGGGCGGGCCGTGCCGGTCCGGCTCGTACCAGCCGAAGGTCCAGTTCAGCATCCCGAAGACGCAGTACGTGGCGCGCTCGAGGGCGATCGGATCGACCTCCGCGCCGCGCTTGTCCGCGAGCTCGGCGACGACGTGCTCGGCGAGCTTGAAGTAGCGCTGCTTCAGCCTGCGGACCACGGCGCGTTGATTCGGCGGGAGCGCGGAGGCCTCGACGACGAGCACGCGCATCACGTCGGGCTGCGCACAGAAGAAGCGCACGTGGTTGTCGACGAACGCCTCGAACCGCTCGCGCGGCGCGCGCGGCACGGCGATCGCGGCCTCGGCCGTCTCGGTGAGGCTCTCGAAGGCGGTGCGCTGCAGCTCGAAGAGGATCTCCTCCTTCGACTCGAACAGGTGATAGAAGCTCGCCAGGCTGCGCTTGGTCGCCTTGGCGAGGTCGCGCATCGACATGCCGTGGTAGCCGTGGCGAGCCATCGCGATCGCCGCCCTGCGCATGACGGCGGTGCGACCCTCGTCGCGGGGGAGGGGAGCGCGCGTCGTCACTCGTTCACCCACTGCGGCGAACGCTTCGCCAGGAAGGCCTCGATCCCCTCGTTGCCGTCGTGGCTCGGCAGCAGTCGCTCGACGTAGCGCCGCTCGGCCGCGTCGAGCGGCGCACCGAGGCTCTCGAGCAGGCCCGAGCCGTGGCGGGCCGCGTACGTCGCCTCGCGTAGCGAGAACGCGGAGAGCGGCGCGAGCGAGGCCTCGTACCAGCGGTCGATCCACGCGTCGAGGTCGACGTCCGGCGGGACCAGCGACGCGACCAGGCCGCGCGCCTCCGCCTCGCGCGCGGAGAGATCGGCGCCGGTGGTCACGAGGCGCTCGGCGAGCGGCGCGCCGAGCCGATGGTGGCCGATGACCGCGAGCACGGGCGGCAGCACGCCGAGCTTCACCTCGGGGCAGCCGAACACGGCGGTGTCGGTAGCGAAGACGTAGTGGCACGCGAGGACGAGCTCGAACGCCCCGCCGAGGCACCGGCCCGAGACGAGCGCGGCGATCGGGACGGGGTAGCTCGCCACCGAGCGCACGAAGCGGTGGAACGTGGCCAGCATGCCGCGGGCCGCGTCCTTCTTGTGCTCGGGGACGCTCGCGCCGAAGGAGAAGTGGCCTCCCGCGCCGCGGAGCGTGACGAGCTTGAGCTTCTTGTCGTCGCGGTGCGCGTCGAGCGCCGCCCCGATGGCTTGCATCATCGCCGTCGAGAGCACGTTGCCCTTCGGCTGGTCGAGCACGACGCGGAGCACGCCGCCGTCGTGCGCGACCTCGGTCTTGATGGGGGCGCCGCTCTCGCTCACTTGCGCCCCTCCGCCTTGCGCCGCGTGCGGGCCGACGCGGGCAGCACTTCCTCGACCAACGCGTCGTCGAAGAGCGCGCCCTCGGCGAGCCGGGTGCGGAGCTTGACGAAGTCGATCTCGCGCTCGTTGCGGTCACCGTAGTGGAACGCCACGAAGCCGGCCGCGGCCTCGGTGTTCATGTTGAGCGACAGCCACGAGCGGCTCGTCTCGGCATTCTGAGCCCAGTGCTCGAGCTTCTTCTTGCGCAGGCTCTCCAGCGTCTTCCGCGTGCAGTCGGGGAAGGTGTAGAGCAGCTTCGTGGCGAGGCGGTCGACCGTGGCGTCGAGCTGCGAGAGATCGACCGTGCACTCCTTCGCGAGCGCCTTCGCGGCGTCCGCCGCCTGGCCGGTCTTCCACTCGCCGAAGACGATGCGCCCCGTCTCGTCGACGTAGCGATCGGTGATCGCGAACGGGTTGGCGATGAAGCTCCCGTCGCTCTTCTTGTGCACCGGCACGATGTCGTTGAGCAGCCCGAGGCGCATCGCCTTGTGCGCGCTCCACGGCTCGCAGAGCGAGAGCGACTCGGCCGCGTGCGCGAAGCCGACGTACAGGTGCAAGAAGTCGGTCGCGCCGCCGTCGGGCGCGGAGCCGTGCACGGGCCCGGCCTGGCCGAAGCGCGCGTGGTCGCCCGCGACCGAGAAGTCGCAGGCCATGCCGATTTCCTGCCCGCCGCCGATGCGCATGCCGTTGACGCGGCAGATGACCGGCTTGTCGCTCTGCAGGATGTTGGTGACCATGTCGTTGAACAGCCGCATGTACTGCAGGTATTCGAGGGGGCGGTTCGCGTAGTAGCTCGCGTACTCGGCCGTGTTGCCGCCGGTGCAGAACGCCTTGTTGCCCGCGCCCGTGATGACCACGCACACCGCGCGGCGGTCGGCGCTCGCGCGGCGTAGACCGAGGATCATGTCCTTGACGGCCTGCGTGGTGTACGAGTTGAGCTGCGCCTCGTTGTTCAGCGACAGCCAGATCTGGTGCACGCCGGAGACCGGCTTTCCATCGCGGCCGAGGACGGGCCGCTGCTCGTAGCGGACGTGGCGGAGCTCGTAGTTCGGGACGAGATCGTGGTTCAAGAGTTCCATGGGCTAAAGCTCCCTTTACGTGCGCGGGTCGAAGATGACGCGTTGGGTGAGGCGGTGGTTGGCCATGTCGTCCATCACCGCGTCGATGCGGGACATCGGCGAGTGGGTGATGAACGGCGTGATGACGACCTTGCGGTCGTAGATGAGTCGGAGGACGTCGCCGTACGCGCTTGGCGGGCAGCCCCAGGTGCCGTGCACGGTCGCGTCGAACGCCATCAGGTTGGAGAGGCGCACCTCGACGGGCTTCGGCGTGTAGCCGGTCTGCACCATCGTCGAGGCGGGGCCGATGAGCGTGTAGGCGAGGAGCTGGCCGTCCGTGGTGCCGCTGCACTCGAAGATGCGGTGCGACAGCGACGGGACGTTCCACTCCTTCGCGATCGCCTGCACGTCCTTGCGGACGTCCTTCGGGGGACGGCCCTTCACGTCGATCGTGCGCTCCGCGCCGAAGTCCTTCACCATCGCGAGCCGCTCGGCGGAGACGTCGCACGCCACGACGCGCGCGCCGAGCGCGCGGGCGATCTGGATGGCGTAGCCGCCCACGCCGCCCGAGCCGACGACGATCGCGAGGTCGCCCTTCGCCAGCGCCGCGCGGCGGATCGCCTGGTACGCCGTCGACACGGCGTCGGCGACGACCGACAGCTCGCGCCAGTCGAACTGGGCGGGCACCTCGTCGAGCGGGACGAGCGAGTTGCCGGGCACGATCACGTGCGTGGCGAAGCCGCCGTCGATGTCGTTGCCGGGCATCTTCTGCTTCGGGCAGGCGTTGCCGCGGCCGGCCGCGCAGTACGCGCACTTGCCGCACGGCATCACCGCCGGCACGAGCACGCGATGGCCCACGAGGCGCTCGAGCTCTCCGCGCGCGGCGACCACCTTGCCGACGATCTCGTGGCCGAGCACGATCGGCAGCCCCTTCTTCGGTGCCACGCCGCCGCTCGCGAAGCCGAGGTCGGTGTGACAGAGACTGCACGCCGTCACCTCCACGATCACGTCTTCGTCGGACGCGAGGTCGAGCTCCATCGTTCGACGCTCGAACGGCTTGCCCGCCGCCACCAGAACGTACGCTTCGGATCGAATCATCCGCCGCCTCCCGGCGCGCACTCGAAGGCGCGCATCGGGTGAACCCTAAGGGACGAACGTTCGTTCGGCGAACGAAATCCGAGGCTGGATTTGCGCCGTTTGACTTATGTCACGCGTTGACGCGCCGCGCGGTCGGGCGCGCTCAGTCGGCGTGCATGTAGCACGCCGACATTCGTGGACGGCACTTTAGGGCCGGACCGAAACCGGGATGCTGTAGCTCGCCTCGGCGAACGGATCGACCTTCGCCTTCGACAGCGCGCTCTTGATGCACGCCTCTTGCGGCTTGCCGGCCGCGAAGCCGGAGACGCTGACGCTCTTCACGGTCCCGTCGGACTGGAAGACGACGTTGGCGTGTGAGACGGGATCGTCCGAGCCGAGGCACGCCTTGACGCTCGGCATGACCGAGCCGATCGCGCCCTGCACCTGGCCCTGCGACGGCCTCTGCGGGACGCTGCCCGGCGCGAACTTCGGCCCTTGCTGCGTGTCGCCGCCCTGGCCCATGCCCGTGCCTCCACCGGCTGCGGTCTTCATCGCCTCGGCGAGATCGCCGCTGCCGCCGCCGGCCGGACCGGTCGGCACGTTCGCGACGAGCTTCGGATCGATCGCGCCCGACGCGGGCGGAGCTGGCGCAGCGCTCGCGACCGGCGCGCCGCCGGCCTTCACGCGCTTGTGGGCGGTGGGCTTGGTGCCGGGCTGCGCGTTCGTGATGTCGACCGTGTTGTCGTCGACCTCGGTTTCGTCCGCCTGCGCGACGCTGGCCGAGGCGGCGGGCGTCGTGGGGGTCTTCTTCGCCTCTTCGACCTTGGCCGGTGTCGACACGCTCGTGGTCGCGACCGCCTCGTGATGCGATCGCTGCCACTTCACGAAGAAGAATGCGCCGGCCGCGATGGCGCCGACGGCGGCCAGCGTGCCGAGCACGATCACGATCCCGCCGCCACCCTTCTTCTCTTGTTGCGACGCGACCGCGGCCTTGGCGCTCTTCACCGCAGCGGCCGGCGCTTGCGCCACGGCCGGCGCCGGGACGGACGAAGCGGCGGCGGGCGCGGCCGAAGCGAGCGCCGGCGTGGCGGTGCTCGCCGGCCCTGCGGGCTGAGCCGGTGGTTGATCGTCGTCGAACAGCCCTTCCGAGGCGAGGGCCGTCGACTGGGCGCGATGCTCCCCGCTCGGATCGGCCATCGCGATCATCTTGAGATCGACGATGCCCGAGTCCGTGCTCGACGCTTCCTCCGCGCGGAGCACGCCGGGCGTGGCGGATGACGGAGGAGGCGTCTGCCCGCCCCTGACGCTCGGCGGGGCCGGAGTGGGCGGTATGCTCGCCAGCTTCGTCAACTCCTGGAAGCTCGACCGATCGCGTCCACGCTCTTTCGACATCTTGTTCTCCACGGCGAGACCCGGCGTCACGGACCCGGGCCGCGCGGAGGGCTCGAGCTCCGTACGGACCGGTTTAGCAGTTTGCCCCTCTTCGGGCAGTTTCGGAAGTGGCGGAGCCAGAAGGGCGTCGTCCGACGGCCCTGCCGCGTCGCGTCGTTGCGTCGTCTCGAGGGCGCCGACCACTCGCTCCGCGGCCTCGTCCCATTCGAGCTGCGACCGCGGGGCCAGCGGCCAGTTCGAGAGCATGTCATCCAAGCGCTTGTCGCTCACGACTCGTCTCCCTCCAGAGGGAATCCCCGCGCGGACATGAATTCCCTGAGTTTGCGCCGCGCCTCGTGGACGCGCCAGGCGATCGTCCCCTCCGGGGCCCCGAGCACGTCTGCGGCTGCCTCGTGCGAGAGGCCGTCGACGCACACCAGGATGAGCGTGGTCCGGAGCGTCTCGCTCAGCCCGTCGATCCCCTCGCAGAGGGCGTGGTACTGCTGGCGCTGGGCGGCGGTGGCGCCGGGGTTGGCCGAGTCGGGGTGCGTCTCCACCATGAACGCGTCGAGGCGAGGGTCGGTGGTGTCGCCGGCGTTGCGCGCGGTCTTGCGCGAGCGGATGGTGTTGAGCGCGAGGTTGACCGCGATGCGATAGAGCCAGGTGTACGGCTCGCTGCGCCCGTCGAACCGGGCGAGCGCCTGGTACGCGCGGATGAACGTCTCCTGCATGACGTCCTCGGCCTCGGAGCGGCTCCGCAGCATGTGGAGGGCGAGGCGAAGGATCCGCTGCTGGTGGCGGCGAACGATTTGGCCGAAAGCCTCTTTGTCGCCTGAGCGTGCGCGATCAACGAGATCGCGGTCGGAGAGCTTTGCCATTCGAGTGTTTGCCGGCCCATCGCCGCTCGCCTGCACGATCGCCCACACCATCCAACGAGGCCCTGGACCGAAGCGGAAAGCAGACGCGAATGTTTGCGACGATACTTGAATCACCAACGTTTGGACAAAAACTCACGCCAACCCCTTGGGTGGCTAGGTAGGAAAAGGTAGGATGCGCTCTCTTCCCACGTTCCACCCGAAATAGTCGCGGTTCATGTTCGTTAACGTGCGGCAAGGCCACCCCGTGATTATCGTCCTCCCCGCTCCATGACCACCGCTGCTGACGACCTGCGCAAGGCTCTGGCTGCCGAGGAAGGGGGCCGCCGCTGGCTACGCCGTCTGGCCTGGTTCGGCGCCTTCGCGCTCGTGATCGCGGCCGGGCTGGGCTGGCGCGCCGCTCACCGGCCTCCGCCGCCGGCGAAGTACATCAGCGCGACTGTCGGCACCGGCGACGTCGTCGAGAAGATCCAGGCGACCGGCGCGGTGCAGCCGCTGCTCCAGGTCACCGTCGGCGCGCAGGTCAACGGCCGCGTCACGCAGGTCTTCGTCGATTTCAACTCGGTCGTGAAGAAGGGCGACGTGCTCGCCGAGATCGACCCGACCCTCTACGGCGCGCAGGTCACCCAGTCGCGCGCGAACCTCGACGCGCAGCGGGCGCAGCTCGAGAGCGCCAAGGCGTCGCTCGAGACGGCGCGCGCCGTGTACGACCGCGTGCAGAAGCTCTTCACGCAAAACCTCGCCAGCAAGGCCGACGTCGACAACGCCAAGGGGCAGTTCGACGTCGCCACCGCCAACGTTGCCTCGGCGACGGCAGCGATCGGCGCGACGCGTGCGCAGCTCTCCCAGTCCGAGACCAACATCGGCTTCACCAAGATCTACTCGCCCGTGGACGGCGTCGTCGTCACGCGCAGCATCGATCCGGGCGCGACGGTGGCCTCCACCTTCCAGACGCCCACGCTCTTCGTCATCGCGCAGGACCTCCACAAGATGCGCGTGCTCGCCGACATCGACGAGGCGGACGTGGGCAAGCTCCGGGAGAAGATGGACGCCGAGGCCGTGGTCGACGCCTTCCCCGGCGAGATCTTCCACGGCGTCGTCGCGCAGGTACGTTACAGCCCCAACACCGTGCAGGGCGTCGTCACGTATTCGGCGGTCGTCGAGGTCGACAACCCGGAGAACAAGCTCCGCCCCGGCATGACGGCGACCGTGACGATCCGGACGCGCGAGGCCAAGGGCGTGCCGCGCATCCCGAACTCGGCGCTCCGCTACAAGCCGACTCCTCCCAACGGCCCGGACGGCAAACCCGTGCCGGCGCCGCCCGAGGCCCCGCTCGGGAAGGGGCAGGGCCGCGTCCACGTCCTGGTGAACGACAAGCCCGGCGACGAGAAGGAGGAGGCGCGCGTCATCTCCATCGGCGTCACCGACGGCATCGACACCGAGCTGACGAACGGCTCGCTGCCCGTCGGGACGAAGGTCGTCACCGACGAGATCGACGAGAAGAAGAAGAAGGGCGTCTTCTGACGCGACGCCGAATGGCAGCGACGACCTCCGAACGCTCCGACCGCCCCGTCATCGCGCTGCGCAACGTCTCGAAGGACTACGTCGGCGGCGGAGGGGTGGTCCACGCGCTCCGCGACGTCGACCTCGAGATCGCCCACGGCGAGTTCGTCGCGATCGTCGGGGCGAGCGGGTCGGGCAAGTCGACCCTGATGAACATCCTCGGGTGCCTGGATCGCCCCACGCGCGGCACCTACGAGCTCAGCGACATCGAGGTCGGCCTGCGCGTCAACGACGCGCGCGCGATCGTGCGCAACCGGCTCATTGGCTTCATCTTCCAGGGCTTCAACCTGCTGCCCCGCACGACGGCGCTCGAGAACTGCGAGCTGCCGCTGCAGTACCGCGGCGTGCCGTCGCGCGAGCGGCGCCGCAGGGCGATCGACGCGCTCGCGGCCGTCGGCCTGGCCGATCGCATGGACCACACGCCGAGCCAGCTCTCCGGTGGCCAGCAGCAGCGCGTCGCGATCGCGCGCGCGCTGGTGAGCGATCCTCCGATGCTGCTCGCGGACGAGCCGACCGGCAACCTCGATACGCGCACCAGCCTCGAGGTCCTCGCGCTCTTGCAGCGGCTCAACCGCGAGCGCGGGATCACCATCGTCCTCGTGACGCACGAGCACGACATCGCCGCGTGCGCCTCTCGCGTCATCAGCTTCCGCGACGGCCGCATGGTGAGCGACGAGCGGCACGAGCCCCTCGACGCCGCGGCCGAGCTCGCCAAGCTGCCTCCGGCCGACGCGGGGGGCGGCCCCGAGCAGCAGCAAGACGCGATGGTCGCGGCGCTCCACGCCGCGCGCAAGCCCGTCCCGGGCGCCGTCTATCCGATGATGGTGCTCGGTTGGCTGCTCGGGAGCCTCGCCGGGTACATGTATTGTGCACTCATCCTGGGCCAGAGGGTCGCGTGGATCCAGGTGCTCTTCGCGGTGGTCACCGAGGCCTGGCTCGGCGCGCGCACCGGTCGCGCCCGCCTCGGCAACCACCCGCTCGGCTCCGACCAGCGGCTGCGCGTCGCGCTCAACTACACGGCCGGCTTCTCCGCCCTTCTCGGGATCGCGGGCTGGTTCGCGATGGTGAAGGTGCCGCCACACCTCCTCGAGCGCTTCTCGAGCCGCGGCGGCGCGGCGCTCTTCGCGGTCACGCTCCTCGCGGTCCTCTTCGCGCAGGCGCTGCTGCGCTACCTCTTGCTCTCGCTGTTCGGCGCCGTGACGAGGCCCGCACGCAAGGAAGCGAAGACGTGAACGGGCTGCTGCGGCCCTTCCGTGTGCTCGCGCTCCTGGCGGAGGTGCGCGGCGCGATCCTCACCGCCCTCGACGCGCTCATGCGCAACAAGACGCGCGCGGCGCTCACCGTGCTCGGCATCCTAATCGGTGTCGCCGCGGTCGTCATCGTCACCGCGCTCGGCAGCAGCGCCTCCAGCCAGGTCGGCGGGAAGGTGGACGACCTCGGGGCGAACCTGCTCTACGTCTTCCCGCAGTCGACGCAGACGTCGGGCGCGAAGAGCGTGACGACGGGCCGCCTGACCGAGGCCGACGGCGTCGCCATCGCGCGCGAGGGCGTGAGCGTCGCTGGCGTCGCGGCGTTCTTGAGCACGATGGGGCAGGTGGTCTACGCCGACAAGAACACCCAGACCGCCGTCTACGGCGTCAACCTCTCGTACTTCTGGATCCGCAAGTTCGAGATCGAGAAGGGCGCCTTGTGGGCCGACACCGACGAGGTGGTCAAGACCAAGGTCGTCGTCCTCGGGCCGACAGTGGCGGCCAACCTCTTCGGCCAGGAGGACCCCGTCGGGCGCGTGATCCGCGTGGGTCGCTCGCCGTTCCGGGTCGTTGGCGTCACCAAGGCGCGAGGCTCCTCGCTCTTCGGCGAGGACCAGGACGATCGCATCTTCATGCCGCTCGGCTCGTTCCGCGCGCGCGTCATGCCGACGTCGCCCGGCCGCGTCGACATGCTCATGGCGGCGGCGACCTCGGAGGAAGTCACCGATCGCGCAAACAAGCAGATCGACGCCATCCTGCGGCAGCGCCACCACATCCGCCCGGGCGCCGACCCCGATTTCCAGCTCCGCTCCCAGGCCGATCTGCGCAGCGTGCAGCAGTCGATTACCGGCGCCCTCTCCGCCCTCCTGCTCGGCGTCGCCGCGATCAGCCTCGTGGTCGGCGGCATCGGCGTCATGAACATCATGCTCGTCAGCGTCGCCGAGCGGACCCGCGAGATCGGCATCCGCATGTCCATCGGCGCGCGCGAGCGCGACATCCTCGCGCAGTTCCTCATCGAGGCCGTCGTGCTGAGCCTCGTCGGCGGACTGCTCGGGATGGCGCTCGGCTCGGGCGTGACGCTCGGGCTCGGACGCGCCCTCGACTGGCCCATGGCGCCGAGCTTCATGGCGCTCGCCATCGCCGTCGGCGTCAGCGGAGCGATCGGCGTCGCGTTCGGCTACTTGCCGGCGCGTCGCGCCGCCAAGCTCGATCCGATCGAAGCCTTGAGGACGGAATGATCGGCGCGATCACCGGCGCGAGCCTGCTCGCCTTGCGCGCGATCCGCCGCAACGTGCTCCGCGCCACGCTCACGGTGCTCGGCATCCTCATCGGCGTGATGGCCGTCGTCACGGTCACCGCGCTCGGCTCGGGCGCCCGCCAGTCGGTGGGCAAGAAGATCGAGTCGCTCGGCTCGAACTTCATCATCGTATTCCCGGAGCAGTCCAACGCCTCGGGCGCGCACGGCGCGCAGGGCACCGGCGCGCACCTCACCGAGGACGACGGGCGCGCCATCCGCCGTGAGGCCGTGAGCATCGCCGCCGTCGCGCCCGTGCTGCGCACGCGCGCGCAGTTCGTGGTGAGCGACAAGAACGTCTCGACGAGCGTCATCGGCACCAACCGCGACTTCTTCACCGTACGAAGCTGGGGCGTGCGAAGCGGCTCGATGTGGGACGAGCACGACGAGGCCCTCAAGACCAAGGTCTGCTTGCTCGGCGAGACGGTGAGGCAGAACCTCTTCGGCGACCAGGACCCGGTCGGTCGCTATGTTCGCGTCGACCGCTACTCGTACCGCGTCATCGGCGTGCTCGAGAGCAAGGGTGAAGCGCCCCTCGGCGGCGATCAGGACGACGTGGTCCTGATGCCGATCGGCAGCATGCGCGCGCGCCTGTTCCGCACCCCGCCCGGCTTCGCCGGCGGGCTCATGATGTCGGCCACGTCGGCGGAGACCAACGATCGGGCGGTCGCCCAGGTCGACTCGATCCTCCGGCAACGCCACAAGATCGCCGAGGGCCGCGATCCCGACTTCGCCATCCGCACGCAGAAGGAGTTCCTCGCGCTGCAGCAGGCCGTCTACGGCGTGCTCACGTTGCTGCTCGTCGCGGTGGCCGCGGTGAGCCTCGTCGTGGGCGGCATCGGCGTCATGAACATCATGCTCGTCAGCGTCACCGAGCGCACCCGCGAGATCGGCATCCGAATGGCCATCGGCGCGCGCGAAGCGGACATCCGCACGCAGTTCCTCCTCGAGGCCGTCGTGCTGTCGTTCATCGGCGGCGTCGCGGGCGTGCTGCTCGGGGCCGTGGCGATCGCCGGGCTCGCCGCGGTGCTCGAGTGGTCGATGAGCATCAGCCCCACGGCGCTCGCAGTCAGCCTCTTCACGAGCGCGGCGACGGGCGTCGTCTTCGGCTTCTTCCCTGCGCGGCGCGCCGCCCGGCTCGACCCCATCGAGGCGCTCCGCCGCGAGTGACGGTCACTGGCACGCGGGCGCGGCGACGCCCTTGGCGTCCTTGCCCTTCTGCAGCGACTCGGCCGCCTCGAGGAGGCGGCGCACGGGCTCGGTGTCGACTCGAAACCCCGTCGTCGTCCGGCGGGTGGCGTTGTCCGGATCGTCCTGGTGCGAGACGATGGCGAGCAAGCCCGCCGCGTTGTCGACGAGGCCGCCGCCGACGTCGCCCTTGCAGAGGCCGATATCGACCTCGAGCGCGTCGGACTGGCGCTCGACGAGCTGGCCGGAGCGCTCGCCGGTCGAGCGCGACTCGCCGCGGCAGCGCCCGAAGCCGAGCGCCTGGACGCGCGCGCCCGGAGCGGGCGCGGCCGAGACCTTGAGCGGCGTGATCCAGTCCGCGGGCTCGTCGAGCACGAGCACCGCGGCGTCGAGCTTCTGCCAGTCGCACCCCGGCGCGACCACGTAGGCCACGCGGCGCGCCGTCCAGGTCAGCGACGTCGAGGCGACCTCGACGCGGAAGGGGTGCTGGTCGCCCACGGCGACGACGCCGCGCATGTCGGGCACGCACTGGTGCGCCGTCATCACGAGCTTCGGTCCGATGACGATGCCGGAGCAGACGTCCTTCGGCGTGTGGACGTGCGCGGTCGCGCGCTCCTGCGGCGTCTGCACCATCGGGTGCTCGGGCTCGACGATCTGCTCGTCCGAGGGGAGCTCGATGGTCGAGTCGTTGTGCGTGTGCGCGACGCTCGTCGCGCTGCCTTGCACCTTGGGGTCCTCGTAGTTGGCCACGCCGAGCTGCGTCGCTCCGCAACCGAGACCGACGACGGAGAGCCCCACGAGCACGCGCCAGCGCATGCCCCGAGCGTACCGCATTCCGAGGCGATCAGTCCGACCAGACCGCCAGGGCGTAGGGGCCGTCGCCCAGGCCGACGCTGACCGCGATCTTCGCCTCGTCGTTGGCCGAGAAGCAGATCGCCTCGTCCGGCGCGAGGTACGGCGTCACGTCGTCCGTGTGGTACTCCGCGATCTCGGCGCCCTCCGAGTCGGTCACCACGGCGACGAGGTTCTTCACGCCCGCGCTGGCCACGCCGTAGACGCGGTAGCAGTGGTTTGCCTGTGCGTGGAACTTGTAGGTCACGGGCGCCGCCGAGGCCGCGTTCTGCGACCCGGTGATCGCCGCCGCGGCCACGTGCATCTTCGTCGCCGGAGCGCACGCGCTCGCGAGCGCCTCGACGGCCTTGCTCGCGTCGCCGCTCGCGTGAAAGCTCGCGTGGCAACCGGCCCACTCCGGGTGGGGCTTCACGCTCGCGCGCTTGCTGCCGAGATGGAACGGCGGCGGGGAGCGGACGTCCGTGGGCAACGTGGAGATCACCTGAGCGGGCGAGGACCCGGCCTCGATCGCGCCCGCGTCGCCCTGCGTCCCCTGCGGGGTCTTGGAGCCGGGGCCGCCGCACGCGACCGAGCCCACGAGCAACGTCACCGGGAGCCCAATCTTGATCAGCGGCGCACGCATCGGTCGGCACGCTAGCACGGTCTCGAGACGATTCGAGGCCCGGCGCGACGGGCTGCCGGGCCACCACCTCGGCGCCGGGAACATGCTAGACCTCCTAGGAACGTGAGGGTCCTCTCGGTCGATGCGCAGCAGCCGGACCGGCGAGCGATCGCGGAGGCCGCGGCCGCGATTCGCGCGGGCAAG
>DATIQP010000552.1:0-4389 GCA_035470765.1 Polyangiaceae bacterium
CGTTCGCGCTGCATCAGGCTCCGAAAGAGTAGCGGCTCCCCGCGGCGCGCACCGGCGCGGGCGCGCCGGCGGGTCTAGCTTTGGCGTGTCGACCGCCGCCGGCGAAGGACGCCGGCGGGCGAGCCCTCGGTCGTGGAGCGCCGGGTGATGCGCTGGTCCCTCCTGTTCCTGGCCTGCGCCGTCGCGCCGCTGCTCGGCGCGGCGCGCGCCCAGGACCCGCGCGTGATCGTCGGCGTGTCGCTCCCCACGCAGCGCGAGGAGCGCTGGGTCCGCGATCGGCGCATCATGCAGGAGGAGGCGAAGAGGCGGGGGGTCGACCTGCGGGTGCAGGTCACCGACAACGACGCCGCCAAGCAGCTCGATCAGTGCGAGAACCTGATGGCGTTAGGCGTGAAGGTGCTCATCCTCGCGCCGCACGACTCGTCGGGGGCCGCCGTCATCGTGGACAAGGCGGTGAAGGCCGGCGTCATCGTGATCAGCTACGACCGGCTGATCCGCGGCTCCGCGGCGGACTTCTTCTACCTCTCGTTCGACAACTTCAAGGTGGGTGAGCTCCAGGGCGAGTTCCTCGCCCGGCGCGTGCCGAAGGGGAACTACGTCGTCCTCGCCGGCTCCCCCACGGACAACAACGCGCGGCTCTTTCACGCAGGGGCGATGAGCAAGATCGCTCCGCTCGTGAAGCGCGGGGACGTCAAGATCGTGATGGAGCAGTGGGTGAAGGACTGGCAGCCCGCGGAGGCGCAGAAGCTGATGGAGCAGGCGCTGACCGCGAGCGGGAATCGCGTCGACGCGGTGCTGGCGCCGAACGACGGCACCGCGGGCGGGGTCATCCAGGCGCTCGCGGCGCAGGGGCTCGCCGGCAAGATCCCCGTCACCGGGCAGGACGCCGAGGCGACCGGGGCCATCCGCATCGTCCAGGGGACGCAGAGCATGACCGTCTTCAAGGACACGCGCCAGCTCGCGCGGAAGGCGATCGAGATGGCCCTCGACCTCGCCGCGGGGAAGCCCATCGCGACGCACGGGCGGACCGTGTCGAACGGGAGGCGGGAGGTCCCCTCGGTCCTCCTCGAGCCGCACGTCGTGACGAAGGAGAACCTGGACGAGGTGCTCATCGACAGCGGCTACCTCGACCGGGCGCTGGTCCACGGACGAGCTTCGCGATGACCGAGCTCAAGCTCGAGATGAAGGGCATCACCAAGGAGTTCCCGGGCGTGAAGGCGCTCGACGGCGTGGACCTCCCGGTGCGGCGGGGGGGAGATCCACGCGCTGGTCGGGGAGAACGGCGCCGGCAAGTCGACGCTCATGAAGATCCTGAGCGGCATCTACCCGCACGGCAGCTACGGCGGCGACGTCGTGCTGGACGGGAAGGTGCAGCGGTTCTCCGGGATCCGCGACAGCGAGCGGGCGCGGATCGCGATCATCTTCCAGGAGCTCGCGCTCGTGAAGCAGATGTCCATCGCCGAGAACCTCTTCCTCGGCTCCGAGCGCCTGAAGGCGCCGGGCGTCATCGACTGGAACCGCACCTACGAGGCGACCGCGAAGGCCCTCCAGGCGGTCGGTCTGAAGCGCTCCCCGGCCGATCGCGTCATCGATCTCGGGGTCGGTGAGCAGCAGCTCGTCGAGATCGCCAAGGCGCTCTCGAAGGACGCGAACCTGCTCATCCTCGACGAGCCCACCGCGGCGCTCACGGAGACCGAGACCGAGACGCTCCTCCAGATCCTGGGCAGGCTCCGCGAGAACGGCGTGACCTGCATCTACATCTCGCACCGCCTCGGCGAGGTGATGCGCATCGCCGATCGCATCACGGTCATCCGGGACGGCCGGACCGTCTCCACGGACGACAAGGCGGACATGAGCCAGACCAGGATGATCCAGAAGATGGTCGGGCGCGATCTCGGCGACCTGTTCCCCTGGAAGGCGCGGACGCCGGGGGAGCCGGTGCTCGAGGTGAAGGGCTGGACCGTCGCGGATCCGGTCACCGACGCGATCCGGGTGAACGACGTCTCGTTCACCGTGCGGAAGGGCGAGACCGTCGGGATCTCCGGGCTCATGGGCGCGGGGCGCACCGAGCTCGTGATGAGCCTCTTCGGCGCCTGGGGGAAGCGGCGCGCCGGCGAGGTGTGGCTCGACGGCCGCAAGCTCGCGATCGAGGGGCCGCGCGACGCCATCGCCGCCGGCCTCGCCCTCGTCTCCGAGGACCGCAAGCGCTACGGGCTCGTGCTCGACATGGACGTGAAGCAGAACTCCACGCTCGCGAGCCTGCACCGGCTGTCGCGCTGGAGCGTCATCGACAAGAACCGCGAGATCCGCGTGTCCGAGGAGTACGTCCGCGACCTCCGGACCAAGACGCCGTCCGTCGAGCAGAAGGTGCGCAACCTCTCCGGCGGCAACCAGCAGAAGGTCGTCCTCGCGAAGTGGCTCCTCACGCACCCGCGCGTCCTGTTCCTCGACGAGCCGACGCGCGGCATCGACGTGGGCGCGAAGGTCGAGATCTACAACATCATGAACGCCCTCGTGGACCAGGGCGTCTGCGTCGTCATGATCTCGTCGGAGCTGCCCGAGGTCCTCGGCATGAGCGACCGCGTGCTCGTGGTCCACGAGGGGCGCCTCACCGGGGAGCTCGCGCGCGGCGAGGCGACGGAGCAGCGGGTCATGTACCACGCGACGGGCGGGACCTAGCGCGCCGCTCGGTCTCGCGCGCGTGCGGAGGTGGGTGATGGCGACGATGACGGCGGACTCGAGGCTCTCGCCGCGGAGCGGGAGCGCGCTGCGCGACGTGATCGTCGGCTCGATCCGGCACAACACGAAGCAGTACACGATGATCCTCGCGCTCATCGCGATCTGGCTCATCTTCTCCGTCCTGACGGACGGCGTCTTCATCTCGTCGAGGAACCTGTCGAACCTCTTCGTGCAGACGGTGACGACGGCGATCCTCGCCATCGGGATGGTGCTGGTGATCGTGACGGGCCACATCGACCTGTCGGTGGGCTCGGTGCTCGGGTTCGCGGGGGCGGTCTGCGCGACGCTGATGGTGAAGCTGGGGTGGGGCGTCCTCCCCGCGATCGGCGTCACGCTCCTCACCGGCCTCGCGGTCGGGGCGTGGCACGGGTTCTGGGTCGCCTACCGCAAGGTCCCGGCGTTCATCGTCACGCTCGCGTCCATGCTCGCGTTCCGCGGCCTCATCATCGGGATCACGGGCGGGCAGACGCAGGGGCTCGAGATGGCGCCGCCGCACGTGGCCGAGGCGTTCAAGCAGATCGGCCAGGGCTACGTCCCCACGCTGACCGCCGCCGCCCAGGGCGAGTTCCACGACACGAGCGCGCTCATCTCGCTCGGGCTGATCGCCGCCGTCATCCTGGCCGGCTGGCGCCGCCGCGCCGCGCGCCTGAAGTTCGGGTTCGCGGTCCTCCCCGTTCACCTGGAGATCGCGCGCCTCGCGTTCATCTGCGTGATCATCGCCGCGTTCTCGATGATCCTGGTGCGCCACCTCGGGCTGCCGTGGTCGGTGGTCCTCATGGGCGCGCTCGCGGTGCTGTTCTCGTTCATCGCCAGCAACACCACGTTCGGCCGGCACCTCTACGCGATCGGCGGCAACCCGGAGGCCGCGAGGCTCTCCGGGATCGACATCGCGAGGAACACCATGGCGCTGTTCATGACCATGGGGGTGGTGGTCGCGATCGCCGGCATCGTCTACACGTCGCGGCTCGGGGCGGCCACGACCTCCGCCGGCCAGAACGCCGAGCTCGACGCGATCGCGGCGGCCGTCATCGGCGGCACGTCGCTGCTCGGAGGCGAGGGGACGATCATCGGCGCCGTCGTGGGCGCCCTGGTCATGGCCTCGCTCGACAACGGCATGAGCCTCATGAACCTCGACATCACGTTCCAGTACGTGATCAAGGGGCTCATCCTGCTCGTCGCGGTGTGGGTCGACATGGCGCAGCGCAAGCGGTGACGTGCCTCGTCACCTCGCGCGCGGCCGATGGGGAGCCGGGCAGGAGCGGTACCCGTGCTTCTCGTCCCACTGCTGGTGATGGTCCTCCGCGATCCAGAACGGGCCGGCGGGGGCGATCTCGGTGGTGATCCGCTCCGCGAGGCGGGCCTGCTCGGCGTCGCGCGACGCGAGCGCCGCCGCCTGCTGCGCCGGCCCGAAGGTGAAGATGGCCGAGCGGTACTGGTGGCCGCGGTCCGGCCCCTGCCGGTCGCCCGAGGTCGGGTCGTGCGTCTCCCAGAACACCCGCAGCAGCTCGGCGTAGGTCACCTGGGCCGGATCGAACTCGACGAGGACAGACTCGGCGTGTCCGGTCTCGTGCGCGCTCACCGCCTCGTACGTCGGGTCCTTCTCCTTCCCGCCCGTGTAGCCCACGGCCGTCGCGACCACGCCCGGCACCC
>DATIQP010000553.1:0-4824 GCA_035470765.1 Polyangiaceae bacterium
GGCGGTATGGCGGCTGTCTACGAGGCGGAGCAGCTCTCCCTCGGCAAGAAGGTCGCCGTGAAGATCCTCGCGTCGGAGCTGGCCGCTTCGACGATCGTGATCGAGCGCTTCTTCCGCGAGGCCCGCGCCGCGGCCAGCGTGAAGAGCCCCTACATCGTCGACGTGTACGACTCGGGCCGACTCGACGACGGCCGGCCGTTCATCGCGATGGAGCTGCTCGAAGGTGAGTCGCTCTACGACCGTATGGCCCGGGTGCGCATCATCGACGTCGACACCACCATCAAGGTGATCGTCCACACGGCGCGCGGTCTCGTGAAGGCGCACGGCGCCGGGATCGTCCACCGCGACCTCAAGCCCGAGAACATCTTCATCGTGAAGAACGAGGACGGCGACGAGCTCGCCAAGCTGCTCGACTTCGGCCTGGCGAAGTTCTACGCGCCGATGAAGACCGACGAGAAGACCGCGCGCCTCACGCGCGAGGGCGCGGTGTTCGGCACGCCGGCGTACATGTCGCCCGAGCAGGTCAAGGGGCAGGGCAACGTCGATCACCGCGCGGATCTCTGGGCCCTCGGCTGCATGGCCTACGAGTGCCTCATCGGCCGCCCCGTGTGGAACACCGATCAGGGCGTGGCGATGACGTTCGCGGCGATCGCGACCGCGCCGCTGCCCATTCCCTCCAAGGTCCGGCCCGACCTGCCTCCCAAGTTCGACGACTGGTTCAGGAAGGCGCTCGAGCGCGATCCGAACAAGCGCTTCCAGTCCGCCAAGGAGCTGGCCGACTCGCTGAAAGAGGCGCTGCTCGGGCCCGCGGCCGGGCCGGCGGTTTCGTTCATCAACCTCTCGGACATCGACTCGATCGAGGACCACTCCGCGGAGCTCGCGCTCCCGCTCTACAACGCCGCGCCTCCCGGGGCAGGGCCGCAGCCCTCGGACGCCGCCGCGACGATCAAGACGGTGTCCCCGCTCGCCGCGCCCGTCTCGCCGCCGGCGCGGTCTCCGGGCCTGAGCGCCACCGAGATGCCCCCGACGGCCAGCACGCCGGCCATGGCCACGTCGCGCCTCGCCCCGTGGCGCTACGCGTTCGGCATCTCGCTGGTGATCGTCGGCGTCGCCGCCGCGGGCTGGGTGTGGGTCAAACAGCTCAAGCCGCAGGTGCTCACGCCGCTCGTGCAGTCCACCGCGACGACGCCCACGGCCACGGCCTCGGGCACCGCGTCCTCGCCGAGTGGCCCCGCGCTCGACGCGCCGAAGTGGGCCCCGCTCATCGCGGAGGGCCAGCAGCTCTTCTCGACCGGCGACGCCGCGGGCGCGCAGCGCAAGTTCAAGGAAGCGCTCGAGGTCGGGGCCGGCGCCACCGCCCGCGCGTACCTCGAGCAGGCGCGCGTCGCGTCGTCGGGGACGGGGCCGTGCAAGTTGGTGATGTTCTCGCGCCCGCGCTTCGACACGAGGAGCAGCGCGGAGCGGCCCGCGATCGCGCAGGCGCTGAGCGGCCCGGTGATCGTCTGGACCGACGACCACGAGCAGAAGGACCACGATCACGCCTACTCGGTCCAGCTCGACAACTACGGCCGGCCGAGCTCCGCCCCGCGCGACGTGACGCCCGAGGCGACGCAGGCGCAGCGCGTCTCGCTGCTGCCCGCGGCCGAGCGGGTCGCGATGCTCTACTACGACACCGGCGGGCGAGAGGCGGGCGTGCGCGCGCGCTGGCTCGACGCCGAGGGGCGGATCGCCGGCGCCTCGTCGTCGGTCGGCGCGGCACGCGCGGGCCATTTCTGGCCGTCGTTCGAGAAGTCCCCCGAGGGCTTCGTCGTGGTCTGGCAGGACGACCGCGATCACGAGGGCAACGACCTGTTCTTCCGGCGCCTGAACGGCGAGCTCGAGCCGAAGGGCCCGGAGATCCGCCTCACGGACTACACCTCGCCGCTGCCCAGCCACTACCCGCACGTGCGCGTGCCGAGCGTCGCCGTCGCGAGCAACGCCGTGCTCATCGCCTACAAGCTCGAGCGCGACGCGACGCACCTCATCGAGCGCATGCGCATCCCGCTCGACTCGCCCGATCTGAGCAAGGGCCTCGACGAGGCGCCGCCCGTCGCGGGCCACATCAAGAAGGACAAAGAGCTCGGCGACGTGAAGCTGATCAACGAGGACAAGCTCCCGGGCGACGCGCCGGCGATCGCGTGCGGCACCGAGGGCTGCTTCGTGGCGTGGCACGGCGAGCAGGGCGGCGCGCACGTGGCGCTCGTCGAGCCGGCGCAGGGCAAGGTCATCTGGCGTGACAACTGGCGCACCAACAAGAGCGCGCAGAAGAACGGCGGCCACCCGGCGCTCGGCGTCGGCCCGGACGGCCAGGTGATGCTCAGCTGGTTCGAGAAGAACACCGTGCGCATGGCGATCGTGACGCGCGACGGCGTCGGCAAGGAGAGCGTCGTCGCCCACGTCTCGGGCGAGCCTCCGCGCCCGTGGATCGCGCCGGCCAAGAACAAGAACGAGTGGCTCGTCGCCTGGCAGGACTTCGAGGGCGCGCGGGCCGAGGTGGAGGCTGGCAAGGTCGTCTGCGCGCCTTGACCGCATCGGGTGGCATGCAAGAGGCGCGGCCCGCGGCAACCGCTCGCAACGAGGCGCTGCTCGTCTCGCTGATCGTGACCGTCGCCGTCGGGCTCGGCGCGCGCTTCGTCCCGAAGGCCCACGTCGCGACGTTCGTTGGGTTCGTCTTCCTCTTCGCGGTGTGGCGCCTGGTGTGGACCAAGGACGACGCGCGCGTGAAGGCGTTCGGCCTCGGCCTCGGCGGCCTGCTGCTCCACCAGCCCATCTCGCTGCCCGGCGTCGTCAAGGCCGGCCTCCGCGCGCTCGGCGTCGCGTCGCTCTGCGCGGCGCTGATCTTCGGGCCGTACTACCTCGCGTGGCGGGTGTGGTGGCAGCCGCAGCAGCACTTCTCGCTCGAGCTCTCGCCGCTCGGCACGCTCAACGACGCGCTCGGCCAGCTGCTGCTCATCGCCCTGCCCGAGGAGGCGTTCTACCGCGGCTACCTCCAGTCGCGCCTCGACGAGGCGTGGCCCAAGCGCGTGCGCGTCCTCGGCGCGGAGGTGGGGCCCGGGCTGCTGGTCGCGTCGGTCATCTTCGCCGTCGGCCACTTCGTGACGATCCCCGTTGCGCCGCGCCTGGCCGTCTTCTTCCCGTCGCTGCTCTTCGGGTGGCTGCGCGCGCGCACCGGGGGGATCGGCGCGTCGCTCACGTTCCATGCATTCTGCAACATCTTCTCGGAGGCCCTCGGCCGCGCCTACGGGGTGTACTGATGCGCGCCGCGCTCTTCGATCTCGATCGCACCCTCGTCCGCAAGGAGACGGCGACGCTCTACGTGCGCTACCAGCGGGAGATCGGCGAGGTGGGCCTGCGGGATCTGCTGCGCGTCTCGTACTGGGTGGCCAAGTACACGCTCGGCATCCTCGACGCGCAGGCGGTGGCGGCGCGTGCGGTGGGGACGCTCGCCGGCAAGCCGGAGCGCGAGATGATCGAGCGGTGCGACGAGTGGTTCCCGCGTTGGGTGGAGCCGCACATCGCCGAGGAGGGCCGTCGCGCGGTGGAGCGGCACAAGGCGGAGGGCGATCTGGTAGCGATCGTGACCGGGGCGACGCCTTACGTGGCGCGGCCGCTCGCGCGCAGGCTGGGGATCGATCACGTGGTGGCGAGCACGCTGGAGGTGGACGAGGCGGGGCGGTTCACGGGGCGGCCGGAGCAGCCGCTGTGCATCGGGGAGGGGAAGGTGACGCGCGCGGAGCGGTTCGCGGAGGCGCAGGGGTTTCGGCTGGAGGAGGCGGTGTTCTATACGGACTCGTGCACGGACTTGCCGCTGATGCTGCGGGTGGGGGAGGCGGTGGCGGTGAATCCGGATCCGCGGTTGGCGCGGGAGGCGAAGAAACGCGGGTGGCGCGTCGAGAGGTGGTGAGGAAGAGGGGAGAGGGATGCCCCCCCTCGGCCATGCTCGGCGGCGTGCTCGCGTCGCTCCGCGATGCGTGCGGTGACCTCGCGACGCTGCGCGCGTCCGCCTGCGCGTGGCCGTCCCCCCCACGTCACCGGCACCGAGTGCACGCGGGGAGCGCTCGCCGGTGCCGGGGGGGATGAGGGGGCGCGGGGAGCGGGCGGAAGAGAGCGAGACGGAGGCTCGGGAGAGGGCTCGCGCGCCATGTCGCCTTCGCCGTGGGGGATGCTGGCGCGAGGGGCGTAGCGTCGTTGCGAAGGAGCATGCCAGCGGTCCACTCGGCTGGCGCGTCCCCGACGCGGCGCTGCGCAGGCTCCACGCATCGTGAGCCATCTGGGCGAGCAGCCGTGGTGGTCGGCGCAGGTGCCGAAACTGGTCGTCCGACTGACCGCGTTGGCGCTTCGCATGCGCAATTTCCCGGGTTCTTGCCTGGCCTCCTCATTGCACGACCCCCGGCCCACATGAGAACGCTCCTGCGTCTGCTTGCCCTGGTCATGTTCATCGTGGCGGCCGGCTCCTCTGCCTGCAACTCGGCTCCGGGTCCGGTCGTCCTGTTCGTCGATCCGTCGGTCGTCTACAACGGCGTCAGCACGCGTGTGACGATCTACGCAAGCACGCTCGAAACGCCGCTGCCAGCGGATGCGGTGAGCATCGCGCTCGATAGCGGCGGGGGCGCCACGCAACTTCAATACAACGCGGTGCAGGACCACCCGAACCGACTTCAAGCGATCGTGCCGAGCGGGACGGCGGCCGGTCAATACGACCTCACGGTCAAAGACCACGCGGGCACCACGACGTTGAAGAACGCGCTCACCGTCACCGGGACGCTCAGCGTGACGCTCAAGAGC
>DATIQP010000554.1:0-4828 GCA_035470765.1 Polyangiaceae bacterium
CCCAAGAGCCCGAACGCGGCCCCGACCGCCGCCCACACCCAACCCAAGCGCCTCATCTCCCCAGTATTACCAGGTCTCCCCGCCCCCGCCCCGTCTCCGCCTCCGCCCCCGTCTCCGTCTCCGCCAAGTGTCAGGTTTCGCCCCCTCGCCCGTTGTTCCACCATGGCACCAAGGCAGTGGTACGTTCGCGCCATGCGAATCGAGCCGCACGCCCGAGCGGAGCGAGGGAGCGGTCGTACACGGCAAATCGCCGTCTTGGCCGCGGCCCTCTTCGCCCCGAGCCTGGCGCTCGCCCAGACCACGACCCGCTCCGAGCCCGAGAAGGCCTGGGCGGAGGTGCAGCAGCAGGCCGCCGAGGCCGACAACGCTCAGGATTGCGCGCTCGCCTGCCGGGCGCTGCAATCGCTCGCCCGCGCGACGCAGCACCTCTGCGATCTCGGGCCCGAGCACTGCGACGAGGCCCGCGCGAAGCTCCGCGAGGCGACCGAGCGCGTGCACGCGCTCTGCCCGGACTGCACGGTCGGCACGCTCGCCGAGCCGCAGCCGCGCGCGGAAATGGCGGGGGCTCCGAGCAGCGATCGGCTCGTCGCCGAGAGCTCGAGCCAGAAGGGCGGCGGCTGCGCGGGTTGCAGCACCACGGCTTCGAGCGGAGACCTGGTGGTGCTGGCCCTCGCCTCGCTCGCCCTGATGGCCGTCCGACGAAAAAAGCGGCCGCGCGTGTGAGGTCCGCTCGCCTCGCGCGTTCTGTGCCTCTGCCGCGGGTCTTGGCGCCAGTGCGCGATCAGCCGCCGCAGGGGTCCGGCGCGGGCGGCGGCGCCTGAACGACCTGCGTCGGGTTCGCGATGAGCCTGGCGGTGAAGCCGATGCCGACGGAGATCGCCGTGCACGGCGTGTTCGGGACGTTCGTACCGTTGGTGAGGATGTCCGACGCTTGCATGACCTGCTGCGCGATCCCGGCGAACGCCGAGCCGCACAGCGACGGCGAGATGAACCCGGCCACCTTCTGGAGCGCCGCGAGGAACTCCTGAGTGTCGAGCACGCCGGCGATGGTCCCGTTGGCAGCGTCGGCGTGATCGACGTGGTCGAAGGAGAACACCGCGTTGTGAATCGCGAGCGGGAACTGTATCCCCTGGAGATCGAGCGGCAGCACGACCGGGTTGGGGCCCGGCCCGCTCACGAACGTGCCGCCGTTGACGTAGCTGCTCTTGAACTGCGCGACCGAGCCGCTCGCGATCGTCTGCCCGTCGTTCACCGACGTGGAGAGCACGGGCCAGTTGGTCGTGCTGTCGAACGTGGGGACGCCTCCGTAGACGCCGCTCATGAAGATCTGCGCGGTGAGGCCGAGCGCGCTCTGCGTCGGATCGTCGGAGAGGCCGACGATCTGCAGCTGCAGCGTCCAGTTGCCCTGGTCGATGAAGGCGGTCTCGGTCTGCGACGGCGTGGGCAGGCTCATCGCCGACTGGACCATCGGGAGCAGGACCGAGCCCCAGGCGTTGTCGATGCCGTTGTTGCCGTCGACCTGGTTCATCTTGGGGGCGCCCGCCGCGAGCGTGCAGACGTTCGTCGAGCTCGAGGTCGTGACCAGGCCGTCGAGGTTGTAGCCGTAGTCCTTCCACGCGCTGCTACTGGGCGCGACGGCGGTGCGCGAGGCCTCGCCGAGGTAGATGGTGTCGATCGCGAAGGTGTAGACGTTCGTGGTCGGCGCGCCCCCGTCGGGCGGCGGCGGCGGCTCGCCGGGCGCGTCGGGAGCTCCCGCGTCGACCGGCGCGTCGAGCGGCGCGTCGACCGGCTGCACGTCGACGACCTTGATGTCGTTCGACGCGTCCGTCCCGCCGTCGCCTTGCTGCAGGGTCGTGCCCCCACACCTCGCTGCGAGCAACCCGCAGCCCAAAACCGCGCCAAAGGCGATGACCCTCTTCATCCAAGCACCCCACTCGAAGGATCAGAGCCTCCCACGCACCCTCGCCGCGCGCAACGATCGTGCGAGCCGCGACGCGACCGCGGGGCATCGCGACTCAAAAACACGGGTCCGGCGGCGGCGGGGGATCGGCCTCTACCTGACTGGGGTTGGCGATCCGCAGCGCCGTGAAACCGAGACCGATCGAGATGCCATCGCACACCTGCCCCGGGGCGTTCGTCCCGTCCGAGAGGATGTCTTGCGCCTGGAGGATCTGCTGCGCGATGCCGTCGAACGCCGAGCCGCAGAGCGACGTCGAGACGCGGCCCGCCATCGCCTTGAACATCGCGACGAACTCGTTGGGATCCAGCACGCCCGCGATCGTCCCGTTCTCCGCCACCGCGTCCGAGGTGTGATCGAAGGACACGATCGGGTGATGGAGTACGAGCGCGATGGGCGCGCCCTGGAACACCAGGCTCACCGTCAGCGTCCCCGCGGTCGGGCCGCTCACGAAGGTGCCGTTCGTCACGTAGGCGTCGTGGAATGCGGTCCGCGCGCCGCCGGCGATCGTCTGGCCGTCCGCGAGCGACGACGCGAGGACCGGCCAGACCGTGCTGGAGTCGAACGCGGGCTTCCCCGGATAGACCCCGCCGGCGAAGACTTGCAAGCGCAGCCCCGTGGAGCTCTGCGCCGGATCGGTGGAGAGGCCGCTGACCATCAGCTCGAGGGTGTTCGCGCCGCTCTGGATCGACTGAGAGACGACCTGGCTCGGCGTCGGAAGTGACGCAGCCGTTTGGATGATCGGTAGGATCACTGCGCCCCAGGCGTTGTCGATGCCGTCGTTGCCATCCGTCTGGTTCGCCTTCGGCGCGCCGACAGCGAGCGTGCAGACGTCCGCGGAGGTCTTGGTCGTGACGAGACCGTCGAGGTCGTAGCCGTAGTCCTTCCACGCGTACACGCTCAGCGCGCCACCGGTGCGATTGCTTTCGCCGAGGAAGAGCGTCTGGATGGCGAACGTCGCGAGGTCGTTGGGCGCCGGCGTCCCTCCCCCTTGGGGCGGCGCCGGTGGCTGGCCGGGCCCGCTCGGCGGGAGGACGACGCTGCCATCGCCGCCCCCGTCCGTCGCGCCGCTGATGATCCCTCCACACGCGCACACCACACCCACGATCCCCAAGACAAGTAAGTTACGCATGTGGCGAGTGTAGCGCCCGCGCGGCGTCACGCACGCGCGAGCGAGATGCGCACCGCCTCGCCTTCGACGTCGACCTCTCGCGCTCCGTCGGCCGCTGCGCCCACGCTCGTCGCGAGCACCTCGCGGGCGAGATCGTCCTTGTAGTTTGCAAGCATCTTGGCGAGCCGTTCGCCGCCCGAGAGGCCGAGCGCGATGCGGTCGGTGAACTCGAGGCCCATCTCCTTGCGCGCCGCCTGCACCTTGCTCTGGAGCTCGCGCAAGAACCCGAGCTCGCGGAGCTCGTCGTCGAGCGTCGTCTCGAGCGCCACCACGCCGACGCGGTCGCCCGCCGCGGCGAAGCCCTCCTTGGTGACGAAGCCGACCTCGAGATCCTCGGCCTCGAGTTCCACGCCCTCGAGGGTGACCTTGCCGTCGCTCCGGAGCTTCAGGTTCGCCGCCGCGGCCTGCTCCGGCGTGTACTTCGCGAGCGCGACCTTGAGCGCCTGGGCGTCCTTGCCTCGCCCCTTTTGACCGAGGCTGCGGAAGTTCGGCTTGAGCTGGTACTCGACGTACTCGCGAGCGCGCGCCGGGTCGACGAAGTGCACGCCGAGGACGTTGAGCTCCTCCTTCATGGTGTCGAGGACGCCCGCGAGCTCCTTCTCGAGCGCGGGCTTGCTCAGGATCACGTGCGCCGTGCGGAGCGGCTGGCGAACCTTGAGCTTGTTCTGCGTGCGCACCTGCAGGCCAAGGCTGACGAGCTCGCGCACCGCGCGCATCTTGGCCGAGAGGCGCTCGTCGTACGCGCCCGCTTCCGGCTTCGGCCACGCGCAGAGGTGCACGCTCTCCTTGGCGCCGTCGGCCCTGCGCGCGAGGTTCTGGTACATGCGCTCGGCCGTGAAGGGCACGAACGGCGCCAGCATCGTGGTCAGCGCCGCCAGCGCTTCGTAGAGCGTCTCGTAGGCGGCGCGCTTGTCGTCATCAATCCCGCCACGCCAGAAGCGCTCGCGCGACCGGCGGACGTACCAGTTCGACAGGCCGTCGACGAAGCCGACGAGCTGCTGCGTCGCGCCATAGATGTCGTAGGCGTCGAGCCGCTCGGTCACGACGCGCACGGTCTCGGCGAGCTCGCTGCGGATCCATCGATCGAGCTCGCTGCGCCCTTTTTCGCCCACCTTCGCGGCCGTCGGGCTCCAGCCGTCGATGTTGGCGTAGATGGTGAAGAACGAGTACGTGTTGCGCAGCTTGACCAGGAACTCCTTCTGGAGCGCGCGCACGTTCGAGAGCGAGTGGCGCGTGTTCGACCACGGCGGGCTCGAGGCGTAGAAGAACCACCGGAACGCGTCCGCTCCGGGCGCGGGCGTGTTCGGATCGCAGACGACCACGCGCTCGTTCTTCGGCAAACGCCCCACCTCGGCAGGCTTCACGTCCGGCTTCGACGTGGCGACGAGACCGAGCTTGCTGCGGTCCTCGTCCGCCAGCACGATCACCCGGCGCGGTAGCGCCTTGTCCCCCGAGACGCTGACTCCGACCCCGTCTCCTACTCCGACTCCGCGAAGCGTCACCGCCGCCCCCGGCTGCAGATCGAGCCCCTCGAGATCTTCTCGGGCCACCAGCGCCGCCCCCGGCTCCACCTTCGCCTTGAGCTTGAAGCGCTGCTCCGCCTGCTTCGCGTCGAGCACCGCGAACTCCATCTTCACCTCGTCGTAGACGATGTCCGGCGGGGTGTAGTTGCCCTTGCTCTTGCTCTCCTTCTTGCCCTC
>DATIQP010000555.1:0-3997 GCA_035470765.1 Polyangiaceae bacterium
CGGCGGCGACGATCTCCCCGCCTACGCGCGCCGCGAAGCGGACCGCGAGCTCGGTCTTGCCGCTCGCGGTCGGCCCCACCAAGCAGACGAGCGCCGACGGATCCTCCTTCAGCGCGGCTTCGAGTCGCTCCACGTTCCGGTCCGAACTCTCGTTTCGCTCGAGCATGCGGCACCGATCGAGCGCCGCTTCGTAGGTCACGCGGTCCCGACGTGGGCGCTCGCGCCCTTGGCGGCGACCTGCGCCGCGGCGAGCCGCGCGATGATCACGCGGAACGGGCTGCAGCTCACGTACGCGAGGCCGGCCTCGTGGAAGAAGCCGATGCTCGCCGGATCGCCGCCGTGCTCGCCGCAGACGCCGAGCTTGATGTGCGGCCGCGTCTTCTGGCCGCGCTCGCAAGCGAGGCGCACGAGCTGGCCCACGCCGACCGCGTCGATCGACACGAACGGGTCCTTCGGCAAGAGGCCCTGTTCGAGGTAGCTCGGCAAGAACCGCCCCGCATCGTCGCGCGAGAGGCCCATCGTCGCCTGGGTCAGGTCGTTGGTGCCGAAGGAGAAGAACTCCGCCGTCTGCGCGAGCTCGTCGGCGAGCAGCGCCGCTCGCGGCAGCTCGATCATGGTTCCGAACGAGAACGCCGGCAGCTCGCCCAGCTTGGCGACGTCACGGGCGACGTCGTCGACGATGCGGCGCATCGAGTCGAGCTCGGCCTTCGAGATCGACAGCGGGATCATGATCTCGGGGTGGACGTCGAGGCCCTCGTTCCTCACGGTCAGCGCGGCCTCGAGGATCGCCCGCACCTGCATCGCGTAGATCTCGGGGAACGTCACGGCGAGGCGGCAGCCGCGGTGGCCGAGCATCGGGTTGAACTCGTGTAGGTCCTTCGTGCGCTTGACGATGACCTGCGCCGACAGCCCCATCGCCTGCGCCACCTGCTCGACCTGCTTCGGCTCGCTCGGCAAGAACTCGTGCAGCGGCGGGTCGAGCAGGCGGATGGTGACGGGCAGCCCGGTCATCGCGCGGAAGATGCCGATGAAGTCCTCACGCTGGTGCGGCAAGAGCTTCGCGAGCGCGCGCTCGCGCTCGGGCTTGGTCTCGGCGAGGATCATCTCGCGCATCGCGCTGATGCGCTCCTCTCCGAAGAACATGTGCTCGGTGCGGCACAGGCCGATGCCCTCGGCGCCAAACGCCCGCGCCGTGCGCGCGTCGTGCGGGGTGTCGGCGTTGGCGCGGACGCGCAGCCGCCGGAGCTTGTCGGCCCAGCCGAGCAGCTCCTCGAGCTCGGCGAACAGGCCCGCGGGGACCGTCGGTACCGCACCGAGGAACACCTCGCCTGTCGCGCCGTCGATGGTGATGGACTCGCCCTTCTTCAGCACGACGGGCCCGGTCGGCAGCGAGAACGTCGCTGTCTGCGTGTCGTAGCGGACCTGCACCGACGTCGTGCCGGCGACGCACGGCTTGCCCATGCCGCGCGCCACGACCGCCGCGTGGCTCGTCATGCCGCCGCGCGCCGTCAGGATGCCGTGCGACACCTGCATGCCCTGGATGTCCTCCGGCGACGTCTCGACGCGCACGAGGATCACCGCGCTGCCCTGCGAGGCGCGCGCCTTGGCCTCGTCGGCGTCGAAGACGATCTGCCCGCTCGCCGCGCCGGGGCTCGCCGCCAGGCCCTTCGCGAGCAGCTTCTTGTCGGCCTTCGGGTCGAGCGTCGGGTGGAGCAGCTGGTTGAGCGACTCCGGCTCGACGCGCAGCACCGCCTCGCGCTGGTCGATGAGCTTCTCGCGCACCATCTCGACGGCGATGTGCACTGCCGCGCGGCTCGTGCGCTTTCCGTTGCGGCACTGCAGCATGTAGAGCTTGCCGTTCTGGATCGTGAACTCGAGGTCCTGCATGTCGCGGAAGTGGTGCTCGAGCGTCTCGGCGACGCGGACCAGATCCGCGAACGCGGCCGGCATCTTCTCCTCGAGCGACTCGCCCTTGTCGCCGTTGACCTGGCGGATCGGCATCGGCGTGCGGATGCCCGCGACCACGTCCTCGCCCTGCGCGTTGGGGAGCCACTCGCCGAAGAGCCTCTTCTCGCCCGTCGACGGATTGCGGGTGAAGGCCACGCCCGTCGCGCTGTCGTCGCCGAGGTTGCCGAAGACCATCGCCTGCACGTTGCACGCGGTACCCCAGGTGTCGGGGATGTCGTGCAGCTTGCGGTAGTAGGCCGCGCGCGCGTTGTTCCACGAGGCGAAGACCGCCTCGATCGCGCCCCAGAGCTGCTCGCTCGGATCCGAGGGGAAATCGCGGCCCGCGTGCTGCTTCACGATGCCCTTGAACGTGCGCACCAGCGCCTCGAGCTCGGCCTCGGGCAGATCGCTGTCCGGCACGGCGCGCTTGAGCTCCTCGGCGTTGAGCCGCGTCGTGTCGACGCCCTTCTGCTTCGCGACGCGCGTGCGCGCCTCGTCGAGCGCGTGATCGAACGGCTCCTTGTCGAGGCCGAGGGCGATGCTCGAGTACATCGCGACGAAGCGCCGGTAGGCGTCCATGGCGAAGCGGCGGTTCTTGCTGCTCCTGGCGAGAGCCTCCACGGTCTTGTCGTTGAGGCCCAGGTTGAGGATGGTGTCCATCATGCCGGGCATGGAGGCGCGCGCGCCGGAGCGGACGCTCACGAGGAGCGGGCGCTCGGCGTCGCCGAGCTTGGCGCCCACGCTCTTCTCGACCTTCGCGAGGGCCGCGGCGACGGCGTCCTTGAGGCCTTCGGCGTGCTTCTTGGTCTGCGCGTAGACGTTGCACGCCTCGGTGGAGATGGTGAAGCCGGGCGGCACCGGGAGACCGAGGGAGGTCATCTCGGCGAGGCCGGCGCCCTTGCCGCCGAGAAGATCTCGGCGTTTGGGGTCGCCCTCGGAGTGTCCGTCGCCGAAGAAGAAGACGTGCTGGGTCGTCATGGGAGTGAGGAGCTTATAGCAAAATTGGGGCCTTTCTCGGCACGTGCTCGGCTCGTGTTGCGGACGATCATGTTGGGGCCCCTCCCGGCGCGTGCTCGGCTCGTGCTCGCGCCGAACCGAGTGGCGGGCGGCACGCTTTGCGGCGCTGCGCGCGAGCCTGCGCGCGCGCCGACCTCCCCTCGGCCATCGCTTCGCTCGGCCGGGGAGGTGCGTTAGCCGGGGCGCACGGGAGGGGGCGAGGGAAGTCCGCGCGCGATCTCCCGCTACCTCTGCTGTTGCAGTTCTCCGTCTCTGTCTCCGTCTCCGTCTCCGTCTCTGTCTCCGACCCCGTCTCTGTCTCTGACCCCGTCTCTGTTTCCGTATCCGCCTCGGTCTCGGTGCTTCCTGCCTCCGATCCCTGCGCAGCGCGCGGCGCGTTGGGAGGCAGCACGCCCAAGGCCGAAAGAATCACGCCGCCCCGTCTGTGGGAGCGGAATGCACTCGCGCGAGGGCGGCATGCTTCTTTCGGCAGGGAAGGGCATGCTGCCTCCCAACGCTCCGTGCTTGCTCTTCGCACTCCATCATCACGCACGCAGGATGCGGCGGGCGCCTACGCGCAGCGAAGCGTTGCTCTGGGGCGCGCTCCGGGATCGACGCGCGGGCATCAAGGTCCGTCGCCAGTCGATCCTCGGCAGGCACATCGTGGACTTCTTCGTGGCGTCGCACCGGCTCGTCATCGAGGTGGACGGTGGCGTGCACGACTCGCCCGACGCGCGTGCGGCCGACGCAGCGCGGGAGGCGGCGCTGGCGCGGGAGTATGGTGTGCGGTTCGTGCGGGTGCGGGCGGAGCTCGTGGAGCGGGACGTGCGGGCCGCGGTCGAGATCATCCGCGCGGCGCTCTGACCGGCACGGCGGCCGGCAATCGCGCCATCAACGGCCGCTGTCCCGGCCAACAACCGTTCCGGCCATCCACGGTCGCGTGGCGATCGTAGTCGCCCATGGAACGACGCTGCGGCGTGAAGGCCGCAGAGAAAACAAGTGCGCTGCACCTTTCACTCGTCGAAAGCCGCCCCCGCGCCGGGCGGTTGTGGCG
>DATIQP010000556.1:0-1800 GCA_035470765.1 Polyangiaceae bacterium
CTGGGTGCAGTCCTTCGAGATGATCTCGGGGCAATCGGTGCTCGAGCAGACGAGCAGCTTCTCCCGCGCCGCGGTGAGCTTGTGGTCCTTGACGAGGCGCTGGCCCGCCTCCGCGGCGGCCGCGCAGGCCGCCTTGTCCGCAGCATGAGCTTTTGGCCCCAAAGCCACGAAAGCCGCGATGAACAAGCCGGTGACCACGGGGCCGATGCGGGTACCGGAAAGCATACGAGTCGACCAAGCATAACATGCTAGCTTCGTAAACTGTGAATTCGCCTGAGGGGATTCCCGCGACGGTCGTGGGCCGTTACGCCCTGTTCGAGGAGATCGCGGCCGGCGGCATGGCGACGGTGCACTACGGTCGCCTCCTCGGGCCGGTCGGGTTTTCGCGGACGGTCGCCATCAAGCGACTGCACCCTCACCTCGCGCGCGATCCCGAGTTCGCGGCGATGTTCCTCGACGAAGCGCGCGTCGCCGCCCGCGTCCGGCACCCCAACGTCGTGCCGACACTCGACATCGTCAGCACGCAGGGCGAGCTGTTCCTCGTGATGGAGTACGTCCAGGGCGAGGCGCTCTCGCGCCTGCTCCGCGCCGCCCGCCGCCGGGGCACGCGCATGCCCCCGCCCGTGGCCGCGGCGATCATCGTGGGGACGCTCCACGGCCTGCACGCCGCGCACGAGTCGAAGAACGAGCGCGGCCAGCCGCTCGGCATCGTTCATCGGGACGTCTCGCCGCAGAACGTCCTGGTCGGCCTCGACGGCATCCCGCGCCTGGTCGACTTCGGCGTGGCGAAGGCCGCCGGGCGCCTGCAGACCACGCGTGAAGGGCAGCTCAAGGGCAAGATCGCTTACATGGCGCCCGAGCAGATCCGGGGCGCGACCTCCACGCGGCTCGTCGACGTCTACGCGGCGGCCGTCCTACTCTGGGAGATGCTCACCGGCGATCGTCTCTTCGGTGGCGACAACGACGTGACCGTCCTCGAGCGGGTGCTGCACATGGAGGTCCGGGCGCCGAGCGCCATCGCGACCGACGTCTCGAAGGAGCTCGACGCCATCGTGCTCAAGGCGCTCGCGCGCGAACCCGAGAAGCGCTTCGGGACGGCGCGGGAGATGGCCCGCGAGATCGAGAACGCGATCCACGTCGCCTCGGTGTCGAAGGTCGGCGAGTGGGTGGAGTCGATCGCCGGCGAGGTCATCGCGGAGCGCGCGGCGAAGGTGGCGGACATCGAGAGCCAGTCCCAGATCCGCCCCTACGTGCCCACCCCGCCGCCCTCGGTCGCACCGGCACCGGCGCCCGCGCCTGCCCCTCCCCCGCCCGCGTCCTCGCCGCCGGCCGGAGCTGCGGCGACCCCGGCCCCCACGACGGACGCGACGGAAGTGACGCAGGCGGACGACCTGCCCAGTGAACCACGCGCGGGCAAGAGCGAACCGCCGGCCGGCGTCCCGCGCAGCGGGATCGATCGGCGCGTGCTCGTCGGCGCCGGCGTGGGCGGTGCCGCCCTGCTGCTGATCGTCGGAGTGGGCGTCGCGCTGTCGTCGAGCGGCAAGGTCAAGGATTCGGCGTCGACGACCGCCGCGCTCTCCGTGGCCGCGACGGAGACCCCTCCTCCGGCCGCCGTGCCGCCCCCCACCACACGGCCGGAGCCGGTCGCCACGATGACCGAGGCGCACGCGGTCGCGCCACCGCCGCCGAGCGCCTCCGCAGCGTCCTAGAAACCCACCCCGACCGCGACAAACGCCGCCGCGACCGCGGCCGCCACCGCGACCGTGCGCGCGCCGACGGCCGCGCATGCCACGGCGACGG
>DATIQP010000557.1:0-3164 GCA_035470765.1 Polyangiaceae bacterium
GGCGCCGTTCATTCCCTTCGGCCCCTCGGTGAGCACGAGCTTGGCGCCGTAGGCGACCAGGAGCTTGCGCCGCTCGAGGCTCATCGTCTCGGGCATCGTCAGCGTGAGCGGGTAGCCGCGCGACGCCGCGACGAACGCGAGCGCGATGCCGGTGTTGCCGCTCGTCGGCTCGACGAGCTCCTTGCCGGGACCGAGCAGGCCGCGCTCCTCCGCGTCCCACACCATCGCCGCGCCGATGCGGCACTTGACCGAGTAGGCGGGGTTACGCCCCTCGATCTTGGCGAGGACGGTGGCCGGCGCGCCGTCGACGACGCGATTCACGCGCACCAGCGGGGTACGACCGATCGACTCCGGATTGTCCTTGAACCAGCCCATGTCTCAGCTCCCCGAGTGCGCCGTCGCGGCGGTTTTTGCGACGGGTTTGATCGCGTTCCACGCGTCGACGTACGACCCGCCCGGGTTCCACATCGAGTAGCCGGCGCCGCCGCCCTTCGCCGCCTCGAGCGTCTCCTGATGGAGGTACTGCGGCCCGTACTCGGGCGACCGCCACATGAAGGCCTGCAGCCACGGCCGCACGAGCGCCGTCGAGCCCACCGACTGGAGCTGCGCCACGGTCGCCTTCGTCCCGATGGCGACGATCTCCGGGTGGTTGCCCGGGACATCCCAGCCGTAGAAGCCCGTCCCGTAGTGCGAGGGGTAGACCATCGGCATGAGCACCTCGACCTCGGGGCCGAGCAGCTTGATGTCCTGGCCCAGCGCCTCCACGTCCTGGCGCGTGCCGGTCGCGGTCACGCCGAAGATGTCGACCGAGAGCGGCACGTGGTGAGCCTGCGTGATGGCGTGGACCTTGTGGACGAAGTCCTTGATCACGCCGACGCGCGTGCGGCCCGTGTCCGTGAGGTGGAAGTCGGCGTTGCCGAGGCCGTTCTGCACGGGGTAGCGCACGTAGTCGAGGTTGATCTCGTCGGCGCCGAGCGCGATCTCCTCCTCGACGAGATCGAAGATGTACTTCTGCGCCTTGTCGCTCCCCGGATCGAGCCAGCCGATCGGATACGGGCCGCCCCACTTGCCCTTCACGCTGAGCTCCGGCGCCTTCTCGGCGGAGAACGGATCGTGGAAGCACGAGATGCGCATGACGACGCGCACGCCGCGCTTGTGCGCGAAGCGGATCGTGCGGCTCAGATCCTGGATGGGCGCGCCCGCGATGGCGTTGGTGCGGACGGCGACGTCGACCTTGGACGGGTAGGTGAGCTCGCCCATGTACGCCTTGCCGTCGAGGATCACGGCGTTCATGTCGCGCGCCTGCAGGTGCTCGAGCGTGCTCTCCCAGCTACCGAGCGCGTCGCGACCGCCGAGGTAGATCGCGCGCAGCGACTTGTCCTCGGGCCACGCCATGCGCTCCTCCGCCGGGCTCTTCGGCGGCTCGGTGACGATGTCCGGGATCGTCACCTTCCTGCTCATGATGACGGCGCCGTTCTTCTTGGCGATGAGGCTGGCGAGATCCTTCCAGAGGTAGACGCTGGTCAGATCGACGTACGCCTTGGCCACCGAGTAGATCGTGTCCTTCGGGCCGGCCTGGTGCGTGACCACCAGCGTGCCCTGGTCGTCGCGATCCGCGTTGCCGCCGGGCGGGAGCTTGCCGCGCACCCACTCGAGCAAGAGGTCGCGCTTCGGCTCGGACGGCTTGGGCTCGCTGCTCGTCTTCGCGTTGGCGCTCGCGGTCGACTGCGCGGGCTCGGGCGACGGCGTGGCCGCCGCGTGCTCGAGATGTGCAGGGTGGAGCGAATCCGATCCCGCGCACGACACGACGGCGATCGACGAAATGAAGGCGAGGCGAAGGCGCATGGGCACTCCGCGACCATTATCCGGGAGGCCCGCGGGACTTGGGAACTTTTCAGAGGCTATCGACGCAAAATGACGACGTAAACGACTCAGCCGTGGAGCAGCTCTCGGGCGATGGCGCGGGCGGTGAGCGGGCCGCGGTAGACGAACGCCGTGTAGAGCTGGACGAGGTCGGCCCCCGCGTCGAGCATCGCCCGGGCGTGCTCGCCCCGCTCGACGCCCCCGACGCCGATGACGGCGATGCGCGGCAGGGCGGCGCGCACGCGGCGGACGATCTCCAGCGCGCGCGGGAACAGGGGTCGCCCGCTCAGGCCGCCGGCGCCGATCGCGTCGATCCGCTCCTTCGGTGTGACGAGCCCGTCGCGGCGGATGGTGGTGTTCGTCGCCACGACGCCGTCGAGGCCGCGGGCGTCCACCACCTCGAGGAGCTCGTCGAGCTCGGCGTCGTCGAGATCCGGGGCCACCTTCACGAGCAGCGGCTTCTTGCCGGCCTCGGCGTTCTTCGCGGCGAGCGCACCGAGCAAGCCGTCCGCGAGCTGCTTGCCCTGGAGCGCGCGGAGGTCCTTCGTGTTGGGCGACGAGACGTTCACCACCACGAAGTCCGCCACGCCCCGCACCGCGAGGAAGCTCTGCGTGTAGTCGGCGATCACCGCCTCGAGGTCGCCTATCGCCACGGCTCGCGACTTGCCGATCGAGAACCCGACGGGCACGCCCACCGCCCGCGCGCCCCCGCGGGCGGCGAAGCGGCGGGCGACGGTCGCGGCGCCGTCGTTGGGGAAGCCGAGGCGGTTGACGAGGGCGCGATCGGCGGGCAATCGAAACAGGTTGGGCCGCGGGTTAGGCGTCTGCGCGAGCGCGGTGACGGTGCCGAGCTCGAGGAAGCCGAAGCCGAGCGCGCCGAGCGCGCGGGCGCGCGTCGCGTCCTTGTCGAACCCGCCCGCGAGCCCCACCGGGGACGGGAAGTCGATCCCCATCACGCGCCGGGCGAGGCGCGCGTCGCGGGGTCGAAAGAGAGCGCGCGCGACCGTGCGGAGCGGCGTCCACTCCAGCGGGAGCAGGGCGGCCATCGCGAGCGCATGAGCGGTCCGCGGGTCGAGAGCGAAGAGAAACGGCCGCGCCAGCGCGTACACGGCCCCGTAGCCTAGTGGCAACGGGGCGACTTCGACATGGCGCGTGACGCGCGGAGGTCGTTTTTGCAGGGGCTGCCAACTAGGGCTTCCACCAGTCAGCTCATCCGTGCATCATTGCTGTTTGTCGCGGGTGGCAGCGAAAACTAGGAGCGAACGATGAAGAAGGTCTTTCTTGGGTTGGTGCTCGGCGGG
>DATIQP010000558.1:0-3991 GCA_035470765.1 Polyangiaceae bacterium
CGTCGCGCCGGACCTCGTCTACGTCGCGACCGACGACGGCATGGTGCAGGCCCTCAAGCTCGACGTGGCCAACAAGACGCTCGTCCAGGACGACTCGCGCAACCTCGCGCTGCCCATGATCGTCGACGGCACCGGCGCCACGGTCAACTGGTACGCCTCGGGCGTCGCCGCGTCGCCCGACGGCAAGAAGCTCGTCGTCTCCTCGGTCAACACCTCCTCGCTCTTCGTCTTCGACACCGACCCCGCGTCACCCACGTTCAAGCAGCAGCTCGGGCAGGTCGATCTCGGCAAGAAGGAGACGTTCGGCGTGCACTTCGATCCGAACGACACGACGGGCAGCCGCGTCTACGTCGTGCTCTGGCAGGACTATGCGACGCTCGAGGTCGACGTGAGCAACCCGGCCGCGCCCGCCGTCGCGCGCAGCTTCTCGGTGGAGAAGGATCCCGAGGGCCTCGCCTTCCTCGACTCGCGCTGGATGGTCGTCAGCAACGATCTCGGCGACTCGATGACGCTGGTCGATCGCACGAGCGGCACCACGACGAAGGTCCCGGTCGACAGCCGGCTGACGCTCTACGGCCAAGAGCCTTCCGCGCTCGCCTACGACGCGACGAACCACCGGCTCTACTCGACGCTCGCGGGCCTCAACGCGATCGCGGCCTACGACGTCGACCTCGGCCAATCGCCGCCCACGATCACCCCCGCGGGCCGCCTGCCCTCGGGCTTCTGGCCTTCGGGCGTCGCCACCCTCGCGGACGGAAGCGTCGTCGTCACGACCTTGCGCGGTCACGGCGAGGGCCCACGCCCGCTCTGGTTCGACATCGGCAACGCCGACATCGGCGATCGCATGCACGGCTCCATCCAGCGTATCCCGCTACCGGCCGCGGGCGATCTCGCTCAGGGAGACAAGGATGTCTCGACGTTCATCGACATGACGGGCCGCGCGGGCGCGCCGCAGATCACCTGCCCCAATGGAGCCAACGACTTTCCGGTGCCGAAGGACAACGCGAGCGGCCCTTCGACGCGCATCGACCACGTCTTCATCGTCGTGCGGGAGAACAAGGGCTACGACGCGCTCTTCGGCGACATGCCCGGCGGCAACGGCGAGCCGACGTACGCGTTCAAGCAGAAGCCCGGCGAGATGGATCAGATCTGGCACAACGTGCGCGATCTCGCGCGCACGTTCGCCATGAGCGACAACTACTACACCGACGCGATCTACTCGACGCAGGGCCACACCTGGACCACGTTCGGCCGCGCCAACGACTTCGACGAGCGGACCTGGATGGTCTCCGGCGATCGCACCAGCGCGCGCAAGGCCCCCCTGAGCGGGATCGCCGACGTAGGCCGGCCGGTGGAGGGCTCGCTCTTCGACTGGCTCGGGAACAACGGGGTCGCGTACGACCTGCTCGGCGAGATCGTCGGCACGCCGGTCAACCCACCGGCCAGCCACCCGCCGGCCGACGCGCGCTACCCGGGCGGGCCCTTCCAGAACATCGGCTATCCGGACGTGGAGAAGGCCTGCTACGTCGCGGCGAGGATGCGTGCATTCTGCAACATGGGCAACGTGACGTACATGACCCTGCCCAACGACCACACCTTCGGCGTGTCGATGAACAACCCCTCCCCCGAGACCTTCTGCGCGGTCAACGACGAGGCGACGGGCATGTTCATCGACGCGCTGTCGCACAGCCCGCTCTGGGCGACGTCGCTCGTGATGATCACCGAGGACGACCCGTCGCAGGGCGGCGAGCACGTCGACAACCACCGCACGCCGTTCGTCGTCGTCTCGCCGTTCGTGCGCCGAGGCTACGTCTCGCACACCCACACCGACGCCGCGTCGATGCACAAGATCCTCGCGCACGTCCTGGGCAAGCCCTACCCGAACGCCATCGTCGCCAACGCGGGCCTGCCGCTCGACCTCTTCACCTCCACGCCGGACTACACGCCGTTCACCTACACGCCGCGGAGCTGGCCGCTGGCGTGCGGCCTTCAGGGCAACTCCGCGGGCGAGCAGGCGCTGACCGATCTGTGGGACTTCTCGGAGGAGGACGCGCAGCCGGGCCTCGACGCGCAGGTCACCCGCTGGATGCGCGGCGCCCCGCTACCTTCGGTGCCCGAGGAGATGATGACCCGCGTGCGGGCCATCCAGGCGCGCAAGCGCTAGGATCGTTTCATGCGCGCGAGCGTGTTGGCGATGGTCGCCTGCACGTGCTCCTGGCCCATGGAGCGCAGAAACTCCCCGTACTCCTCGAGCCGGCGGCGGAGCCGTGCGTCTCTCGTCACCAGGGCGCCGCCGACGATGTCGATGCGCGCCGCGTCCTCGTCGCTCACGTCGAAGTTGATGAAGCCCCGGCACGACGCGGCTCCGCACCGGCACGGATCGCGTCCGGGCTCGTTGCGGGTGACCCACCCGTAGAAGATGGTGATCTCCTCGCCGGGCGCGATGGGACGGATGCACTGGATGCGCCCGCCGCGGTCGGAGTAGAGCGCCGCGTTCGGGTTGCAGCTGTGGTTGCAGAGCCAGCCGCCGGGGACGCTCGTGTCGGGGACGAGGGCCCAGCGATCTTCGGAGAGCAGCGTGAGCTTCGTCGCTGCGGCGGCCTCGGCCTCGGGGCCGGAGGCGTCCACCTTGCGGTGCTTCGGCGCGTACGCGACGACGACGTCGCCCGGCTCGAAGCGGCGCTTCGCGAAGACGCCGCGGCCCTCGATGGCGCTCGAGCGGAACTCGACCGGCGAGAGGCTGAACATCTTCTTCCTGGTCATCGTTTCACTCCGAATTCTCGCCAGCGGCTCGAGCATGCGGCAGTGCGCCCTTGCTCATCGCGCGCGCGGCGTCAGCGAATGCCCGCGAGCTCGGACTTGTACTGGCGCGTCACCAGGAGCGTCAGGGCCTCGAGCAGCGGCCGGCCACGGTGGAGCACGAAGTACACCTGCTCCACGATCGGCGAGTCGATGTGCAGCTTCTGGGCGAGATCGTAGGCGGCGTGCGCGGTGTAGTAGCCCTCGGCGACCGTTCGCTGGCTCGCGACGTACGCCGTCGGGTCGACGCCCTTGGCCACCTCGATGCCGAGCCGGCGGTTTCGCGAGAGCTCTCCCGTGCACGTGAGGACGAGATCTCCCATTCCCGCGAGGCCAAGGAAGGTGAGCGGGTCGGCGCCGAGCGCGACGCCGAAGCGCGTGATCTCGGCGAGGCCGCGCGTCAGCAGCGCGGCCCTCGCGTTCAGGCCGAGGTCCAGCGCGTCGCAGGCGCCAGCGGCGATGGCGATGACGTTCTTCAGCGCGCCGGCGACCTCCACGCCGACCGGATCGGCGCTCGCGTAGACGCGGAAGGTGGGGGCGTGGAGCATGCGCTGGATGGGCTCGCACGCGGCCCCGCCCTTCGACGCGGCGACGATGTCGCAGGGCAACCCCTTGGCGACCTCCTTGGCGAACGTGGGACCGGACAGGAAGGCCACGCGCTCTGCCGGGACGGCCGGCAACACCTCGGCGAGCACGTCGCTCATGAGCTTCAGGCTCGACTCCTCGATGCCCTTGGACGCGACGGCGACGAGCGCGTGCGGAGGGAGGGCCGGGCCGACCGCCGTGGCCACGGCTCGCAGGAACTTCGACGGCGGCACGAGGATGACGAGGTCGGCGCCGCGCACGGCCTGCTCGTGATCGAGCGTGACGCTGATCGCGGCCGGCAGCGCGAAGCCCGGCAAAAATGGCGTATTTTCGCGCGAGCTCTCCACGCTCGCGGCGACCTCGGGCTCGCGCGCCCACAGGCGGACGGTGTGTTCCATGCGGGCGGCGTGGATGGCGAGCGCGGTCCCCCACGCGCCCGCGCCGACGACGGCGACTGTGGCCATAAGGCAAAGCTAGCAAAGGCCCCCGGTAGGACGCTACGTATGCGGTCGTGGAACGCGTCGTCATCACGGGCATCGGTCTGATCACTCCGTTGGGCATCGGAACGGCAGAGACGTGGCAGGCTCTGCTGGCGGGCCGCAGCGGC
>DATIQP010000559.1:0-2262 GCA_035470765.1 Polyangiaceae bacterium
AGCTGCCGCGGCGTCGACGCGAGCAGGTCCGCGCCGCGCACGACACAACCGATGCGCATCGCGAGATCGTCGACGGCCACGGCGAGCTGATAGGCGAACACGCCGTCGGCGCGCCGCAGGACGAAGTCGCCGACGTCGCTCAGGCGCTGCTCGAAGTGACCTTGGCAGCCGTCGTCGAGGGCGACCCGCTCGTCGGGCAGGCGGATGCGGAGGGCAGGCGGACGCCGCATCGGGCGCGCCGGGTCCTTGTCGCGGCAGGTCCCCGGATAGACGACGTCCTCTCCCTCGTGCGGGGCGCTGGCCACGCGCGCGATCTCGGCGCGGGAGCAGTCGCAGGGGTAAGTCCGACTTTGATGCATCAACGATTCGACCGCGCGCTCGTACAGCGCGGTGCGGGCCGACTGGAAGGCGGGCCCCTCGTCCCACGTCAGACCGAGCCAGCGGAGGTCGTCCTGGATGCGCTCCGCCGCCCCCGCCACGACGCGCGGCGGGTCCAGGTCCTCGACGCGCAGCACGAACGCGCCGCCGCCGTGCCGAGCGACCGCCCGCGACGCGAGGGCGCAGAGGGCCCCGCCGAGGTGCAGATCGCCCGTCGGCGACGGCGCGAAGCGCGTGCGCGCGGCCGCGTTCTCGTGGGTGGCGTCGTCCTCTTCCCAGAAGCGCACGACCGACTACGTTAGCGCTACAAGCCGCCGAGCGTGCGGCGCCACGGCGTCAGTGCGGAGGAACGGCGACGCCCGCGTCGGCCGGAGCGGCCGCGCTCGCGGAGGCCGAGGGCGCCGGGGCGGGAGCGGGAGGCGGAGGCGGGCTGGGCCGAGTCGCCCACCAGATGCCGGCGACGAGAAAGAGCGCGCCTCCAACGGCCGGGAGCCACATCGGGGTCTTCGGCTCATCCGGGGGAGCGGCGTGCGGATCGTGCGGGCCAGCCATGGTTGATTGCCGCGGATTGACTACCAAGTGCGCCTTCGTGTCAAGCCGCTTGGTACTCGGGCGCGGCCCCCCGAGGACGAGTATGCTTGTGGGCGTGACGAAACGACGACTCCTGTCTCTCGGCGTGGTCCTCGCGACGCTCGGCGTCGCGGCCGCCGCGGCGGGCGACAATCTCCCGACGCTGCCAGGGGCGTCCGGCGGCGCTTCGGCTGGCCCGCCTGCCCCTTCCAGCGGCGCGCTCCCCGCGGAGCGCATCCGGCAGGCACTGGTCACCGTGGAGGTCGGCGGCCGGCCGACCGGCGTCGGCGTGGTGCTCGAGGGCGACGGCCGCATCCTCACCGCCCTCTCGGCGTTGGGGTCGAGCGACACCGCCGACGTGCGCTACTCCGACGGCCACACGGTGCGCTCGCGCGTCGGTCACAAGGACACTGCCTGGGACCTCGCGCTGCTCGTTCCGCTGTCGGGTCGCTACACCAAGGGCCTGATGGCCAGCGAGAACGATCCGCTGACCGTGGAGCTCCGCGCGGCCCCGCTCGCCGGCAGCCGCCCCACCCTGGGCACCGCGAAGCTCAAGGGCCAGGCCGCCGTCCACGCCAAGGACGGCAGCGGGCTGCTCGGCGCGAACGAGCTCGAGGGCCGCCCGCCGACCGTGGGCGCGCCGCTGCTCGACCCCGATGGGCGCGCGCTCGGCATCGCGGCTCATGCGTGCCGCGACGCCGTCGATGCTGCGGCGTGCAGCGAGGCGACGATCATCGTCCCTATTCACGCCATCCGCATCTTTCTCTCCCGCACCCCCGCCAACGCGGTGCCGCCCTCGCCGTGGCTCGGCATCCACGGCGCTCCGGACGTGATCAACGGCATCCGCGGCGTGCGCGTCCAGGAAATCGCGCCGCGCTCGCCGGCAGAGCGCGGCGGGCTCAAGGGCGGCGACGGCCCCCAGGCCGACCTCATCGTGGTGGCGGACGGGCAGCCGATCGACACGCCGGAGCGGCTCGCCGAGCTCGTCTCCAAGCACGCCGTCGGTGACGCCCTCAAGCTCTCGGTCTTCGCGGGTGGCCGCTACCGCGAGGTGACAGTGACCCTGCAGGCCTCGCCCTAGCGGCGAGACTGCCTCGAGCCGAATTTTACACCTCGGGTGCGAGGCGCATCCGAACGCTCCGGAGCCGCTCGAAAGGCAATAAATCCGAGTCCCGAAGCGTCGAGTATCCGTGCGCTCGGCGTTCGTGCTAGCTTCGTCCGTTACGATGGCGCTGCGCATCGAGGTCGCGGGCGAAACCAATGTGGGTATGAAGCGAACCCACAACGAGGACAACTTCTCCATTATCGAGGAGG
>DATIQP010000560.1:0-4077 GCA_035470765.1 Polyangiaceae bacterium
GCTGCGCGCGCCTGCGCGCTGGCGCTTCACGACGACGCCCTGGAAGACCTGGATGCGGTCCTTGTCGCCCTCGACGATCTTGTAGTGGACGCGCACCGTGTCGCCCACGCGGAAGTCCGGGAGGGTCGTGCGCAGCTGCTCGCGCTCGATCTCGGCGATTTTGGGGTGCGTCTGCATGTCGAAAGGCTCCTGTCGGGGACGGTAGGGCGCGGTCTTAAAGCACGCGGATCTCGGTGTGTCAACGCAGCGGAGCCCGGGAAGAGATGAATGCTCGAATGTTCGGACAGAGAATGCTCGGACAAGGAATGACGATGGTGCGGCACCAGGGCCCTTCCGAAGCCCGCTGCCATGTCCTAGGCTCCCCCCATCATTCCTCGCTTTCTGTCCGAGCATTCGAGCATTGTCCCGTACCTGAACCGATGCCCCTCTCCCTAGGCGACAAGGCTCCCGACTTCGAGGTCGTCTCCAGCGACGGCAAGCCGCTCAAGCTGGCCGATTTCGCCGGCAAGAAGAACGTCGTTCTGTACTTCTACCCCCGCGATTTCACGATGGTCTGCACCCGCGAGACCTGCGGCTTCCGGGACATGTACGAGACGCTCGCCTCGCAGGACACCGAGGTCATCGGCGTGTCGTTCGACGACGACCGCACCCACGAGAGCTTTCGCAAGGAGCACAACGTCCCCTTCCCCCTCGTCGCCGACACGAGCCACGCCCTCGCCGAGGCCTACGGGGCGACGGCGAGCATGTTCGGCAAGCTCCTCGGGCGCGCCTCGCGCGTGACGTACCTGATCGACAAGAACGGTAAGATCGCGGGAATCTTCAAGGCCGAGCTGTCCGCCAAGACCCACGTCGACGGCATCCGCGAGGTCCTCGCTCGCCTTGACCAGCCGGCGAAAAGCTCGTAAACACCCCACCCCTCCAAAAGGTTTCGGCGCTCAGCGCCGCGGTCGACCTCTCGCACCGCTCTCGCCCACGAGAAAACCCCGCGGAAATTGACTGTACTTTGCAAGCACTCGCGAGCCCGCGAGCGCGGAGGATCGAGCGATGAATCAGAACCCCGGCGTCTACGGCTACAAGATCGGCAACACGCAGCTCTTCGCGGAGGACGGCACCGTCCAGCGCGTGACGGTCATCGAGGCCGGCCCCATCACGGTCGTCGGCAAGCGCACCCCCGAGAAGGACGGCTACTCGGCCCTCGTCCTCGGCATCGGCGAGCGCAAGGCCAAGCACACGAGCAAGCCGCGCGCGGGCCAGTTCAAGAAGGCGAACATCACGCCCAAGAAGATGATCAAGGAAGTGCGCGTGCCGGCCGACTACGTCGCCAAGTTCGAGGTGGGCCAGGAGCTCAAGCTCGACGAGGTCTTCCAGCCGGGGCAGATGGTGGACGCTCAGGGCCACACGCGCGGCCGCGGCTTCACCGGCGTCGTGCGCCGCTGGAGCTTCGCCGGCTTCGTTCAGACGCACGGCACCCACGAGTACCGCCGCCACGGCGGCTCGATCGGTACGAACATGACGCCGGGGCGCACGCTGCCCAACCTCAAGATGCCCGGCCACTACGGCGCCGAGCTCCTGAGCATCCTCAACCTGAAGGTCGCCAAGATCATCCCGGAGAAGCACCTGCTCCTCATCGAGGGCGCGGTGCCGGGCAGCAAGGGCAGCCTCGTGCTCGTGCGCCACGCGGTGAAGACCAAGGTGCGCAGGAAGCGCTGATCTCGCGCGCCGTGCCGCAGTGATCACGGCCATCCGCATCGAGGAGACGCTCTGGGAGGCGGCGAGCTCGCTCCGTCGCGACGACTGGCGCATCTCCATCACCGAGCTCGTCGACGAGGCTTCGCTCGGCGGCGAGGAAGATCACCTGCTCGTCGTCTCCACGAGCGCGGAAGTGATCGCGCTCGCGACCTTCGACGCCGCGGGCGCACCCCGCGAGCTCTTCGAGGTGTCGGCCGCGCTGCTCCGCCGCCACGTCGAGGAGTACCTGGCCGTCATCGCCCGCATGCAGAAAGGCGAGGCGGGCGACGCGTCCGCGCACATGCACACGCTCGACATGGCCAAGAAGGTCGTCCACGACGCTGGCGCACGCACCCTCGCGCGCGAGCTGCCCGACTTCGCGCGCGACCATGAGGGCTACCGGCGCTTGTTCACGCTGGTGCTCTCCGTGGTCGTCGACGTCACCAAGCTCCCCGGCGCCGCGGCCCACCGCCGGCACGGCTGACGCGTCACCCCCGGAGGAACGCGATCACGCGCTGCACGGCTCGCTCCGTCTCCGGGAGCGACGCGTCGTTCAGCCACCCGTGGGGCATGCCCTCCACGAGCTCGAGCTCGCTCGGGAGCCCGCGCGCGCGCCGCGCTTCGTGAAGCCGCGTGGCATGCGCGACGGGGACGAGCGCGTCGCGCGTGCCGTGGATGGTGAGCAGCGGGGAGGGCGTGTGGGCGTGCGCGGACGGCGACATCGCCTCCCACGCGCGCCGATCGCGCGTCCCGGTGAGCGCCCCCAGCAAGAGCTCGGCGCGACGCCCGGACACGCGGTGGAGGTCTACGGCGCCGTAGACGTTGACGAGCCGGTGGTACGGCTCGCTCCTCGCCGCGTGGAGGAGCATGAGCGCCGCGCCGGCGGAGAAGCCCAGCATGGAGACGCGCGACGGGTCGCAGCCGAAGCGCGCCTGCTCCGACCGCCAGAAGGTCGCTGCCGCCGTCACGTCCTCCACCTGCACGGCGAGGCCGCCGCCTCGGAACAAGAGCCGGTAGTCGATCGCGCACACGGCGAAGCCGGCCTCGCACAGGCGCGTGGCGACGAGGCGCACGGGCTTCATGCGCCGGTGTCCGATCACGAACCCCCCGCCGTGCACCACGATCACGGAGGGGTACGGCCTCGACCCCGTGGGGAGGTACACGTCGCAGAGCGGCGGGATTCCGCGCCGCCCGCCGCCGGCGTAGGGCACGCCCCGGTGCGTGGGCTCGAGCGCCTCGAAGCTCGCCGGGCGCGCGAGGAGAGCAAGTGCCTGGAGGAGCCCTCCGCTGCGTGAATCTCGCGCGCTCACGCGGCCATTCTACGGCATCGACGACGACCTGCGAGTCCGTAGGCGACGAGCGAGGAGCGCGAGGGCTGCGAGAAGGAGCACGCCGCGCGCGTCGGCCGGCGCCCGCGCGACGCCGCAACCGGAGCCGTTCGTCCACTGGGTCGCCGGGCGGTTCGGGTCGTCGGGGCCGGGGCGCGAAGCGTCGGCGCCCGCGTCGGCGCCGCCGGCGGCAGACGTCCCGCCGTCTGCGTCGGCCCCGGTCATCTGGACGAGGAGGTACGCGCGCAGCGTCGAAGACGCCTCCTTCGAGAGGAAGTGCGCGGTGTCCGTGTCCGTGGTCGCCGGCGCGAGCGCGAGCGCAACCTTCGTCGGGCTGGAGAGCGCGCCGCTCACGTCGACGGAGTACCAGAGGTTGGGGGAGACGCCGTCGATGCGAGCCACGCGCGCGCCGAGCGCCGGGCGCGCGTTCCACGCGAGCGTCGACTCGGACCAGCTCGTGTCGAGGACGACGTCCACGTCGGCGCCGGTTCCGGTCGCGGACGTGTTGGTGGTGGAGTGGACGAACAGCTTGGCCGAAGCGACCTTGCCGGCGAGCGCGGAGAGATCGAACTTCAGGTACGTGGTGCCGTCGCCGGCGCCGCAAGCGAGGTCGTTCACGTCGGGGTAGATCGAGGACGGGTACTGCGGCGCCACGGTCACGTCTTCCATCACGGGCACGATCTCGACGCCCGCCGGCGGCGGCCCGAGATCGAAGCAGACCTTCACGTTCGCCGCGGTCGCGTTCGTCATCGGGTGCCCGCCGCTCACCTCGGAGAGCACGGCGGCTCGCGTGATCGTCATCGCATCGTGGTTCGGGCCGTCGGCGTGATAGGTCGTGCCGCCATCGCACTGGACGTCGTAGCTGATCGTCGACGGCGTGAGCGACTCGGTCACCGAGCAGACCTGCGACGGCTGCGAGAAGACCGGATCGCCCGGCATCGGATTGGCCCAGTACTCGACGGGGCAAGGCGGCGTGGCGCAGCAGGCCGAGCCGTACTCGAGCTTCAGCGTCCCCGGCGGG
>DATIQP010000561.1:0-6171 GCA_035470765.1 Polyangiaceae bacterium
TCCCGCTGAGCGAGTTCCTCGACATGGATCAGCTCATGAAGGACGTCGGCGACATCACCGATGGCGCGCAGCCCAAGCCCGTCCTGCTCGCGGAGACGGCGCTCGCGCTGCTCAAGAACTTCAAGGCCGACAAAGCGCCGCCCGGCTACGGCTTCGCGGATCTCATCAAGCAGTTCCGCAGCCAGACGGGGACGCGCGGCGAGAAGGTCGGCGAGTACGAGACCGACGCGCACGAGTTCGAGTGGCGCGTGATGTTCGTCGCCGGGATGTGGTTCCAGGACCTGTTCAACTACGACTTCCGCCGCACCGAGATGTGCATCATCCCGTACGGCACGCAGATGGGCGAGATCAGCTTCTGCGCGTACAACACCGGCGTCGGCTGGCGCAACGTCATCGAGAAGATGAAGGCGAACGCGTCGGTGGCCGATTGGTACAAGACGCACGGCCGCCACGCCGTCTACGCGAAGAACCAGGAGCTGCCTCTGCCCGAGGAGCAGGGAACGGTGGTGATGCCGCAGAGCGCCGTCGAGCTCGAGCGGCGCTCGCAGGAGCGCGCCAAGGAGCGCAAGCGGGTGCGGTTGAAGCTCGTCAGCTAGTCGGCCACTCACGCATTCGGGCGGCCAGGCTGAAGCGATTGGGCCACCCCGGGCTGAAGCCCGGGGCAGGCGAAGACCGCATCGTGGGAACCCAGTTCAAGTCCGCCTTCGGCGGACTCCCGGGTCAAACCCAATCGCCGCATCATGCGAGGTCTCGGGCTGCGCGGCGTTCCAGGCGCTCAACCGCATGGCGAGCCATCTCGGTCTTGAAGTCGCGGAGCGAAACGAACTTCCGGCCCACGCCGAGAACCATCGGAGCAAGCTGCTCGTGCAGCTTGTCACCCGAGACGAACACTTCGCAGAACGGGACGTAGAACAGATATTCCGCGTCGAGCCTGTTCGTCTTCCGCGAGGAGAGAACGTTGTGGCGCATCCCAATCAGGACGAGGAGAAGGACTCTCGTGCAGTGGTGCGCGTACGGCGCGAAGTCGGTGAGCAGGGGCCGTCCCGCTCCGTTCCATCTTCTTTCTACAGCGAGGCGTGTTCGAGGCGGCAAATGAAGCTGCGCCATCAACCAATCGAGGAGCGGTGCTTGCATGGCGGGGCGGGCAAGGATGTCGTCGGCAATCTCGGGGAGCTCGGAGACCCTCTTCGGTCGAGGCAGAAGAACTTGGTGCCGCCGAAGCTGGCCATAGAGCGCCTCGACACTGAATGCTCCCGCCGATGCCCGCAGGCTTTGGGCGGCGAGGCGCTCCTCAGCCGTGAACTGCGCGCAAGCCCATCGAAGAATCGCTTTGTTTGCGGAGGTGGGCTCGATGAGGATGCTCGATGAACCGTCGGGTTCACGAACCTCGAAGTATTCATCGAGTACGGGACGCCCATCCGCCTCGACTTGCCCCATCCCCGAGAGTTCGCCCATGCAGAGAGTTCGATGGTCGGCGTTGATCACGCCGCCGCTGCCGAGAAATTTGGCCGCGAGGGTCTGGACGGCTGCGTCCGGTGACTCCCCCGCAAAGGTCTTGGCCAAGTCCGAATGTATCTCGCGAAGGAGGATGGGGACGATGTTCTCCTCGTATCGGAACACCCGCTCGGCATGTTCCGCCCGCGACAACGCTTGAAACGCCGACTTGTCCAGGATGAGCGCGGGCTGCGGCATCGACCGCGCTGGGGGAAGGGGCATCCTGCCCAATGTTGTACGCAGACCCCGTCGACTTTGGAATCCACGGCGCTTGCCGCGTGTTCGACGTCCGTGAACCCAACCCTCTCCGCGCAGGAGACCGATTCACTCCTCGAAGTCCTCCATCGAGGTCTGATCCTCATTCGGCTCGCGGCGGCGGGCGGTGATTTGGTGCGTGCGGAAGCCATCGCCGATGCGCTCCACAACGTGCTGCGCTTGTTGAGGGAAGGCGACAAGTGGGGCTGGACCGTGGCCGAGTTTCGCGAACGGTTCCTCAGGCCTCTCATCGAGCGCTACCCAGATCTCGCGGGGCTTGGACAGCCTCTCGAAGGGAGCAGCCACTGACCGGTGCCGATCGCAAGGGAATGCCAGAGTGCGCATTCTCCTCCGGTAGCCCGCCCGACGGCGGGCTTTGGGTGGGCTTGATTCTGGGTTCTTTGCCTGCCCCGGGCTTCAGCCCGGGGTGGCCCAAAAGAAGCACGCGTCGCTACTTCGGCGCCGCGTCGCTCGCGCAGGTCCCTGTGACGGTGTGGCGCTCGAGGACCAGCACGCACTGCTTGAGCACGTCCATCGCGAGCACGCCGTCGCGCGGACAGAAGTCGTCCTGCTTGCCGGGGATCAGGTCGAAGTCGCGCGACACCTCGAGCGCGCCGACCTGCAGCTTGGCGTTCTTCACCGTGCGAGACGTGACCTTGCCCGAGGCGGCGTAGACGGACTCCCCGTTCGCCAGGCTGCGCGGCAGGATGGCCTTGCCGGCCTTCGACGTGGCGAACATGTCGGAGTGGTGCGCGCCCGTGTCGAGCAGCAGCTGCGCGCCCTCGCCTTCGACCTTGGCACCGACGACGAAGAGCAGGCCCTTCACGTCGCTCGAGTCGTCGACGCACGCGTGGGGCGGATCGAGCGCGAGCGCGTTGCCCGCGGCGTTGACCGAGTCGCCGTGGCGGACCTCGCGCATCTCGCTCTGGGGGAAATCCAGCACCACGTCGACGTCGTCGGTCGCGAGCTGCTGGGGCGAGAGGAACGCGCCGATGCCGAGGTGCGCGACGGCGTCGGGCATGTCGGCCACGAGGATGGCCTCGTCGGGGAGGTCCCCCCAGTTGTCGAGGTGGACGTGCGGGTGGGGCGCGCGCCGCGTCTCGATCTCGCGGCCGGCGTGGTCGACGCCGACCTCGCCGAGCCGCAGCGTCGTGAGCTGGGCCTTGCGGGCCAGCCACCCGGCGATGACGTGGGAGTTGGCGCCCGTGTCGACGAGGATGAGCGTCGCCACGCCCGCGACCGAGCCGTGAACGATCGGGAGCGGGAAAGGCTTGTCGTGGATCGCGAACTCGAGGTCGACCTTCTTGAGCTTGGCCGGGTCCGCCGCCTGGTTGTGCGCGGTCTTGGGGGACGCCGTGGGGCCGCACGCGGCGACCAGCAACGAGGAAGCCAAAATGACGACGGCGCGAGAGGCGAGCATCGCGACTGCTATAGCTCGCCTTCGCGCCGTACGCTCGCGCAAGGCCGCGCTCACGCCTCTTGGTAGATCTTCATCACGTCGGCCAGCAGCTTGAGCGCCTCCTGGCGCGGCCGCTGGAACGCGTTGCGGCCCATGATCGAGCCGAACGCGCCGCCCTTCGCGATCTCCTTGATCTCCGCGAGCACCTCGTCGGTCCCCTTGGCCTCGCCGCCGGAGAAGATCACGATGCGCTTGCCGTTGAACGCGCTCTGCACGCAGTGTTTCACGCGGTCGGAGAGCGTCTTGGTCGGGATCGAGTACTTCTCGAAGACCTTCTTCGCCTCGGCCTGCTCGATGAAATCCTTCGGCGGCTTGATCTTGATGACGTGCGCGCCGAGCTGGGCGCTGATCTGCGCGGCGTAGGCGCAGACGTCGACGGCCGTCTCGCCGTCCTTGGAGATGCCGGCGCCGCGCGGGTAGGCCCAGAGCACCGTCGGCAGGCCGACGGCCTTCGCCTCGAGGATGAGCTCGCGCAGGCTCTCGTACATCACGTTGCGCGCGCCCGAGCCCGGGTAGATCGTGTAGCCGATGGCGGTGCAGCCGAGGCGCAGCGCGTCCTCGACCGAGCCGGTCACGGCCGAGCACGGCTGGTCCATCTTCGCGAGCGTGTCGGAGTTGTTCAGCTTGAGGATGAGCGGCAGGTGGCCCGCGTAACGATCCGCGACGGCCTCGAGGAAGCCGAGCGGCGCCGCGTACGCGTTGCACCCCGCGTCGACCGCGAGCTGCGCGTGGTAGTCGGGATCGTAGCCGGCGGGGTTGGGCTGGAACGAGCGCGCGGGGCCGTGCTCGAAGCCCTGGTCGACCGGGAGGATCACCATCTTGCCGGTGCCGGCGAGCGTGCCGTGCATCATCATGCGCGCGAGGTTGGCCTTCACGCCCGGGCTGTCGGACCCGTACCAGGAGAGGATCTGTTTGACGCGATCGGTGAGCGGCATGGCGAAGCTCCTGAGAGGTTGATTGGCCGCGCGAACCTAGCCAAGCCTGCGGCCGGCGACAAGCGACACCCGTGCGCTGATTTTCTCCCGGAAAATATGGGGTTTTCTGCCCATTTCGCCCTCGCCGCGCTCGTCGATTCGCCCCGGTGAGCTATGCTCGCACCAAGAAGCGCATGTCCACGTCGTCGATCGAGCCTTCGTCGAGCCGCATCCTGGCGACGTTCTGTTTCATCGACCTCGAAGGCTTCACCGCGCACACCGAAGCTCACGGGGACGAGGACGCCGCCGAGCTCGCCACGCGCTTCGCCAAGCTGACGCGCTCGGTGCTCGGGCCCCGCGACCGGCTGATCAAGACCATCGGCGACGCCGTGCTCGTGGCCTGCCCCGATGCGGCCGCCGGCGTCACCTTCGTCGAGAACGTGCTCGACAAGGCCGCCAAGGACAAGCGCATCCCGTCGCTTCGCGCCGGGCTTCATCACGGCGGCGCGGTGGTCCGGGACGGGGACGTGTACGGCGCCGCGGTGAACCTGGCGGCGCGCGTCGCGGCCGAGGCGCACGCGGGCGAGGTCCTCGGCACCGAGCCGATCGCAGATGCGGCGCGCGCCGCGGGCATCCCGGTCGCGGAGCTCGGCGCCGTGCCCCTGAAGAACGTGCGCGGCGAGATCGCGCTCTTTTCGCTCGGGCTCATGGTGGGCGGAGAGGCGACGCCCATCGATCCCGTGTGCCGCGTCCCCATCGATCGCCGCGAGGCCATCGGGCGGCTGCGGTACCAGGGGACGGAGTACTTTTTCTGCTCGATGACCTGCGCGGCGGCGTTCGCGAGCAACCCCGGCTGGCACGCGGCGGATTCCGCCGAGTCCTAGCTCTACGCCTTGCCCGCGAACATCGCCGCCTCGCGGAGGAACAGGGCGCCGAGGGCGTCGAGCACCGCGCGTACGCGTGTCGTGTCCCTCGTCGCGGGGCTGACGACCAGGAAAGCCTCTCCTTCGACGAGCACGTCACTCGTCACCCTGCGGAGCGACGTCTCTTGGCGGCAGAGGAAGCACGGAAGGATCGACACGCCCATGCCCGCTCGTACGGCCTGGGCGACCGTGCTCACGCTGACGCCGCGAAAGACAATTCGACCCTCGCGGGCCGTGCTCTCGAGCCAGCGCGCGCCTGGCGAGCGGCTGGCCGCGTCGGAGTAGCCCACGATGTCGTGCTGATCGAGGGAGTCGATGCTTGGAAGCCCTCGCCGCTCGATGTAGGCGTCGCTCGCGTAGAGCGACCAGCCGATGGTGGCGACCTTCTTCGAGACGAGGTCTCCGCTCTGCTCGCGAAACAATCGCACGGCGATGTCGGCGTCCCCACGTGCGAGATCCGCGCGTCCGGGCGAGACGACGAGCTCGACGAAGATCGCCGGATGGGTCGCGCGGAGCTCCGCAAGGCCTGTGTAGATGATGGTCGAGAAACCTTCGGTCACCGCGACGCGCACGAGCCCTTCCGGTTGTTGATCGCGCCCGCCGATGCGCGCTTCGAGCTCCTGCAGGAGCGCTTCGACCGCCTGCGCCGTCTCCGAGGCCGCGATGCCCGCCTCGTTGAACTTGACGCCCTCGGGTGTCCGCGCGACGAGCTGCACGCCCAGGGCGGTCTCGAGGGCCGCCAGTCGCCGGCTCATCGTCGACGTGTCGACCTTGAGCTCGCGCGCCGCTCCGCCGAGCGAGCCAGCGCGTCGTAGCGCCAACAGACACCTGAGGTCGTTCCAGTCCAAAGCCACGGATTTCCATCGTCTCGTGACGGCGGCATCTCCGCAAGGGGGCCTTGCGCCGTTGTGCGCTGCCGGCGCGGCGGCAGCGCGCGTAGCAAGGACGCAGGAGGACACGATGAACCAAAAGCCGCCGCCCCCGCAGCAGATGTTCCAGATGATCACCGGTTACTGGGTGAGCCAGCTCGTCGGCGCGCTCGCCGAGCTCGGCGTGGTCGACGACCTCGCCGCGCGCCCGCGCACGAGCGCCTAGCTCGCCCGCGAGAAGGCCTGCGAGCCACACG
>DATIQP010000562.1:0-6324 GCA_035470765.1 Polyangiaceae bacterium
GGCACGTCTTCGCCAACGATCTCATCCTCGTCTACGCGCGCGTGACCCCGGCGGGCGACGTCGCCTTCGTCGCGCTCAACAAGACCGCGACGACGCAGACGGCGGTCGTCCCGCTCCCGCTCACGCTCGGCATCGCGAACGGCACGACGCTGACCGATCGGCTCGGGGGCGCGAGCGTGCAAGTGAGCGGCGGCGCGATCGCGGTCTCGCTGCCGGCTTGGGGCAGCGCCGTCTGGGCGCCCTGAGCTCAACAATTCGCGCCAGTCGGCCTCAGGCGATCGGTCGTGGTGGTGCGGCGCAGAGCAGACAATAGGCATTCTTCCACTGAGCGGTAGGAACACTGCTTGCACCTGATGTGCCCTTCAAGAGGACACTCTCATGGGCAAGAGCGATCGGGTGGGCGGCTTCCGGGTAGGGCCGGTTTCCCGGAGAGTGAGGGACGTGGTCACCCTGTCTCGGCTGGCCGCCATCGTGGATAACTCGCCGGATGCGATCCTGGCCATCGATCTGGACAGCACCATCACCGACTGGAACTACGGAGCCGAGCGACTGTACGGCCACGGCGCCGAGGAGATAATCGGCCGCCCGGTGTCGTGCCTGGTCCCCCCGGAGGCTGTCCACGAGCTGGACGACATCATGGAAACGGTGCAGCGCGGCGAAGTGATTGGCCCCTACGACACCGTGCGCCTGTGCAAAGACGGTAGCCACGTGCACGTATCGCTCACTGCATCCCCCGTCACGGACGAGCAGGGGGCTGTCATCGGTATCTCGTGGATCGCGCGTGACATCACCGAGCGCAAGCGATCGGAGGAGGCGCTGCGGGCGAGCGAGGCGCAGCTCGCCGCCCTCTACGAGCACAATCCGGCGGGCGTGTTGCTCAGCGAGTTGGAGACCGGTCGCTTCCTCCGCGTGAACGAGACCTTCGAACGCGTTCTGGGCTACACGCGCGAGGAGGCTGTCGGCCACACCATGGCGGAACTGGGCATGGTCGCCAGCACCGAGGAACGCGAGCAGGTCATTCGTGGCCTTCGCGAGGGGAAGATCTACACCAACCGGGAGATGACAGTGCGTGCCAAGGGGGGCCGCCCGGTGGTCGTCCTGGCGTCGGCACAGCTCCTCGAGATTTGCGGCAAGCGATGCATCGTCAACGCCGTGATCGACGTTACCGAGCGCAAGGCTGCCGAGGATACCCTCCGGGAAGCGGACCGCCGCAAGGACGAGTTCCTGGCGATGCTCTCCCACGAGCTGCGCAATCCGATGGCGGCGATCTCCGACGCGGTGCACCTCATGGCGGTGCGCGGCCTGGGCGAACCGAAGCTGGAGCGGGCGCGCGCCGCCGCGGAGCGGCAGGTGCGCCACATGGCCCGCCTCCTGGACGATCTTCTCGACGTCGCACGCGTCACCCGCGGCACCATCGTGCTGCGTCCGCAGGAGGTCGTGCTGGACGACATCGTGGAGACCGCGCTCGACACGGCGAGGACCGCCATCGAGGCGAAGGGGCAGGTCCTGTTCCTGTCGCTTCCTCAGGAGCCGCTGCGCCTGCACGCGGACCCGGCGCGCCTGGCGCAGGTGGTCGCCAATCTGCTGGACAACGCGACCAAGTACACGCCGGCTGGCGGGCACATCCAGCTGAGCGCCGAGAGGGCCGGCGACGAAGCCGTCCTTCGCGTGCGCGACGACGGCATGGGCATCCCGGCGGGTCTACTCCCCCAGGTCTTCGACCTGTTTACTCAGGGAGAGCGCTCGCCTGGCCGCAGCGACGGCGGCCTCGGCATCGGGTTGACGATGGTGCGCCGCCTGGTGGAGCTGCATGGCGGGCGGGTGGAGGCGCACAGCGACGGCCCCGGCAAGGGGAGCGAGTTCGTGGTGCACCTATTACTTCAAGGTGCAACGCCCGACGTTCGAGGATCGGGACGAGCAACGCCGAGCGTCGAAGTCGGAGCTTCGAGCTCCGCGAAGCGGGTGCTGGTAGTGGACGACGTTGCCGATACCGCGGACCTGCTGGCGGAGTTGGTGGAGGTGGAAGGCCACGAGGCGCGGATAGCCCGAAGCGGGTCGGCCGCGATCGAGTTGGCCGCCGCCTACCATCCCGACGTGGTCTTGCTGGACCTGGGCATGCCTGGAATGGACGGCTACGAGGTGGCGCGCCGCCTGCGCGAGAAGCAGGGCGGGGAGAGGACAACCATCATCGCCGTCACGGGCTACGGGCAGGACAAGGATCGGGAGCGCACGCGTGCAGCCGGGTTCGACCACCACCTGGTGAAGCCGGTGGACGTGGATGTGCTGCGGCGGCTGCTACAGGAGGCGCCCGCCATGGCGGATCGGTGAGCCCCGCACACTGACGGGCGGAAGCGTCATCGGTTGAACAAGCGATCGAAGAGGAGCACGACGAGCGTGATCGGCGCCACGAGGCCGAGCGCCGAGCCGACGAAATAGCTGCGGAACCGCACGCTCGACAGGGCCAGCGCGTAGTTGAGCTGGGGCGCCATCCACAAGACGAGGCGCAACAGCGCGATCGTCCGCACCGGGTGCCCCTCCAGGTGTCCGAGGATCCGTTGCACGAAGCGCCAGCGGATCGCGCCGAGCGGCTTGCCGCCGACCCCGCGGACGACCACGAAGCTCACGCAGAGCGACACGATCGCCCCCGCCAGCGCGAGCGCGCCTCCACCGACGCGCCCGTACGCGACGACCGCCGCCGCGACGAAGACCATCCCCGGCACGTGCACGAGCTCTCCCACCGCGAACGCGGCGACGAACACGATCGGCCCCCACACCCCGGCGCTCTCCATCCCGGTGCGGATGCGCTCCGTCGACAGCCACGCGGTGAGGCCCGTGACGCGCCCGACCACGACGAGCCCCACGACGAGCGCGGCGAGCGCGGCCAGACGCCCCCAGCGGATCTTCTCGGCGGGCTTGCTCGTCATCGGCGTCCGGCATGATACACCGTAAAAGGCCCGCAAGGGGCGCCGTGAAAGGAACCGCGCTCCCGGATTACCAGCCGAGATCCGATTGGAGTGCAGCGACCAGCCCGCTCGCCATCTGCTGCTGGCCGGCGACGTCCGGGTGACTGTTGCAGCCGGCGTTGTTCCCGATGAGCGCGAGGTACTTGATCTTCGGGTCGGACTTCGCGCTCACGACCGCCTGGACCTCGGAGGCGAGCGTGTACCCGCCTTGCGAGACGCAGTAGACGAGCGCGTTCGGATAGTTCCCGCGTACGGTCGTGAGGAAGCTCGCGTACGCGGTCTGGTATTGCGTCGCATCCACGCCCCCTGCCGCGTCGTTCGTGCCGAGGTTGATGACGACGACGTCGGGCGAGTACTTCGTGAAGTCCCACGGCGTGTTGTCGTTTTCGCCGAACGTGCGACCGTAGATCTGGGGCATCGTCGTCGTGCTGTTGTAGCTCTTGACCATGCCGATGCCCGACTGGGCGACGATGTGGACGTCGGCGCCCACGGCGCGCGCAGCGACCGCGCCGTAGCTGAGGTCCGAGTTCTCGTTGACGTCCCAAGGACAGCCTTCGTCGCCGAAACCAGCCGAGATCGAATCGCCGATGATCTCCATGCGGCGTGACGGGATCACGTTCGGGAGCCACTGATTCGGAGGCACGCTGAAGCTCACGAACTTCGAGACTCCGAAGAACGACTCCTCGCGCCGAACGAGCATCACGTCGTGCGGTCCGTTCGTCAGGCCGCTCCCGAGCGAGTAGGTGCCGCTCCCGCCCTGGAACTTGGTGAGCTTCCCGTCGAGGCTCACCTCGTACCAGACGCTCGCGCCCGAGAGCGTGACCGATACGTCCGTTCCCGTGAACCGGAGCGCGACCGCGCTGTGTGACCACGAGGATTGGCCAGCGCCGTCGAAGCGACCGATGAACCGCGGTCCCGCGGAGCCCATCGAGCCATCGGCAGCATCGGGGGTGGCGCCTGCGTCGCCGCTCGCATCGCCGGTCACCGCGCCATCGGTTGCGCCCGCGTCGGTGCTCGCATCGCCCATCGCCGCGCCGTCGGTCTGCGGCGAGGGCGAGTCGCTACCTGCGTCGTTCGCCGAACCGAGACGGCTCGAGCATCCGAGCAAGGAGAGCGCCGAGATCGCGAGGGCGTACTTCCTCATTGGATTTGCCGAGCCGTCGTTCGAGCGGCAGGGCAGGGGGGGAAGCTAGCGCGCGCGATCGGGCACGCAAGGTCATCAGGAGCGGGAGCACCTGCGGCGCCGCGCGGCGATCAGGCCCGCCAGCGCGAGCGCCAAGAGCCCGCCGTTTCGATCGCCCGCGCCCGGCGCCGCGGTGCTGCACGCGCCGTAGTAGTCACCGCCCTGGTTCACACCGCCGCCATAGGAGTAGGTCGGCGTGTCTTGCTCGCAGGTGCCGATGACGAGGTCGGCCGTCTCTTTGCCGCTCGCGAACGAGCGCACGTTCGAGTCCGACACGGTGAGGATCTCTCCGTTGTTCTCGAAGGCGCGCCGCGGGTGGTTCGGCAGCGGCAAGAACGCCTCGTTCGCAAGCGTGTCGTTCGCCCACCGGACGAGCTGCACTCCGCTCGACGAATCGCTGCAGCCCTGAGGGGACGCAAACGGGACGGCGACGAGGCCGTCGTCGAACACGCGAAACGCCTTCTGGATGCGGTCCTGATCCTCGGGCAGCTCGCCGTTGAGGATTTCGTAGTCCTCGGTGAACTCGACCGCGGCGAACGGCGCGCGCGCGAGCATCTTCGGGGTGTCCATGTCGCTCACGTCGAAGAGCGAGACGTTGAGGCTGCCCTTCGGGTCCGTGCGGTCGATGCCGAGCCCGATCACCCGATCGCCGTGGGGCTGCAGGTAGAACATGAAGCCCGGCATCGACAGCTGGCCGCGCTGCTTCGGGTGCGCAGGGTCCGAGAGGTCGATCGCGAAGAGCGGGTCGGTCTGGTTGTAGGTGATCGCGTAGGCGCGGTCGTCGTCGAAGGCCACCGTGCGCAGTCCTTCTTGCATCGGCAGCTGCAGGCTCGTCTTGCCGAGCGGCGAGAACGACGTCGTGCTGTCGATGCGGAACGTCGCGACCTCGGGCATCGCGACGCCGTTGCCGGTGCGGCCCGCGCCCTTCTGCGAGATCACGCGAAACACGCCATTTCGCTCGTCCATCTGCCAGCGGCTGAGCACGGCGCCGGCGACGGTCAGCCGCGTGCCCTTGCCGAAGCGCCCGCCCGGATCGCTGATGTCGAGCACGTCGATGATGCCCTCGGGCGTCGTGTCTTGCCCGTAGTACGTGTTCGGATCTACGTCGGCGTGACCGCCGACGTAGAGTCGCTGGTCGCCGACGAGGATGCTCCGCGTCCAGTTCGAGCCCCACGGCAGGTTGTAGCTGTCGGGCGCGTTGCTCTGGAACGTCACCTGATCCACTTGGTCGATGACCGCCGGGTCCGCGGCCTCGAAGCTCGTCACGATCGTGCGCGGCGGCGGCGAGCAGCCCTGGCACGGCGAGTCCTGGTACGTGGCGACGTAGAGCACGTCGCCGACGAAGCGCGAGTCGGCGATCGACCCGACGACGGCGACCGTCTTCAGCGGCGCGATGGTCCCGGAGGAGCCGACGTCGAGGACGACGATCTCCGTGTACGTCTGCACGCTGGTCATGGCGACGAGATCGCTCCCGCGCAGGTACATCTCGAACGGCTCGCCGTCGATGTGCGTCTGCGCGAGCAGGGCGAGCGAGGCGGGGTGCGAGACGTCGACGACGGAGACCGTACCCGAACGGGACATGGCGTAGAGGCGGCCGCCCTGCACCTGGATGATGTCCGCTTCGGCGATGGCGCGGGTGGCGTCGCTCGAAGTGGAAGGAGCCGGCGGCGCGGAGGACGAGGCGCTCGCGCCGCAGCCGGCGATGACGAAGGAACAAGCCAACAAGAAGGAAGAACGCATGCGAAGGCGCCTTCGCAAGGCGCGCGCCAGCCCCATTTCCAGCGGTTTCTGCCGTTGGCGTCCCCGCGGGTCTGGCATCGGTGTCAGCGTCGCCGCGGCCGCAGCACCTGCGCGCGCCCCTGCAGCCGGCGCGGGCGCGCCACACGCTCTGCCGACATGGAGCCTTCGGGCGGAGGCTCGGTAGTTGCAGGCTTCACGCGCGTGTCGCGGACCTTCGGACGCACCTGCGGCGTGGTGGTGCTGGGCGCAATCCTAGGCGCCGGCGTCGTCTCGCCGTCACGCGCGCAGGACGAGCGCCCCGAGGCGACGGGCAAGTGGCCGCAAAGACCCCACTGGGATCCCGCGTGGTCGCACGCCAACGCGTGGGACTACACCCTCGCGAGCGTGAGCCTGGGCGCCATCGCCGTCGAGGGCCTCGTCCTTCCGATGGTCCTCCAG
>DATIQP010000563.1:0-8354 GCA_035470765.1 Polyangiaceae bacterium
GTGGCGTGGGACGGCCTAGGGGTGGCCGGGGCCAGTGGGCGCCTCGACTCGCGTCCAGCGCGGGGTGTCGCGATCCGACGGCCGGCCGACGAGCAGCTCGTGCGGGTCAAAGCCCCCCTTGTACGCGAGCGAGGCGCACCCCTCGACGCGGTAGCCGAGGTAGACGTGGACCTTGCCGGCGGCGCGGGCGTCCTCGATGAGGGCGACGACGTTGGCGATCCCGAGCGAGTCCCGATGGAGCGCGGGATCGTAGAAGAAATAGACGGCGCTGAGCGCCGTCGGCGTCTCGTCGAAGAGGCCGAGGCCGACGAGGCGACCGCCGTCCTCGTCGTCATAGAACGCCGCCTCGCGCGCGCACGGGTGAGGGAAGGCGAAGTCGAGCGCGTAACGCGAGGCGGGCAGCGCGCTCGGCTCCCACCCTCGCGCGCGCTCCCGTTCCATGTGCCACTTGGCGTAGAGCGCCAACCGCTCCGCGTCGACCTGCGGGGTCGAGACGACGCGACGCAGGCGCGCGGCGCGGTTGCGGGCACGGCGCTGGCTGCGGCTCGGCGTGAACTCGGCGGCGCGCACGCGCAGGGTGACGCACTCGGCGCAGTCGGCGCAGACGGGGCGGAAGTAGCACGGGCCGAAGCGGCGCCAGCCGCGCTCGAGCATGCCGTCGACCTCTGCCGGGGTGACGTCGACCATGACGCGCACGTCGAGCGAGGCGCCGTCGCGAGGGAGGTAGGCGCACGGATGGGGCTCTTCGATGATGCGCTGGAGCAGTCGAGCCATGGGTCGAGAAGAAACAAGATCGCACGCGGCGGGCCCGACGTCGACGTCTGTGCTATGTGCGGGCGATGCGCTCGACCCTGGTGGTTGGCGATCTTCACCTGTCGCGGCACACGCCGCGGGCCGTAGACCACGACCTCTGCGCGCTCCTCGGCGCCCACGGCGGAGCCCGGGTGATCTTCGTCGGCGATTTTTTCGATCTGTCGGCCGAGTCGCCGCGCCTACCCCACGACGGCGCCATCGCGCACGGCTTCGAAGCACACCCCGAGGTGCGCGCGGCCTTGGCGCGGCACGTCGAGTCGGGCGGCGAGGCGGTGTGGCTGGCGGGCAACCACGATCCCGAGCTCGGGGAGCGCGATGGCAAGGACGAGATCGCCCGCGCGCTCGGGCTGTCGGGCGCCGCGAGTGTGCGCGCGCGGACGTCGCCCTGGTTCTTCCGCGACGGCGGGCTGCACGTCGAGCACGGGCACCTCTACGACGCGGACAACGCACCCGCACACCCGCTGGCCTCGCCGCGCGACACCCTCGGTGTCCACTTCGTCGAGGAGTTCATCGCGCCGACCGGAGCGTTCTCGTACCTGAACACCAACGACAAGACGCCGCTCGAGCTGTTCACCAGCGCATTCCGCCTCTACGGTCGCCGCGGGCCGTATGTGGTGTACCGATACTTCCACGCCGCGTTCTCCGCGCTCGGCAAGAGCGGGCCCTTCGCGGCGCGGCCGGACGCGGCGGCGTGGGACGCGCGGCTCGCGGACTTCCTGGTCGACGCGGGCCTCGACGGCGGGGCCGTGGAGCGCCTCGTGGCCGAGCGCGCCGCGCCGACGATGCACGACTTCCGCGCGACCCTCGCGCGCCTCTACCTCGATCGGGTGGCGGCGACGGTGGCGGTGATGGCGGGGCTCGCGGCGTTCGCGGCGGGCCAGCGGAGCCTCGGGCTCGCGCTCGGCGGCGCGGGGCTGGGAGGCCTCGCCTTGAGCTGGTCGCGCGGGCACGACCGCTACGGCGGCAAGGTGTCCGAGCGGCTCGACGACGGAGCGCGGCGCGTGGCGCGGGCGACCGGCGCGAAGCTGGTCGTCCTCGGCCACGCCCACGCGGTCGCGGATCGCGACGGCTACTCCAACACCGCGAGCTTCGCCTTCCCGCGCGGCAGCGAGGGACGCCCGTTCGTCCAGATCGAGGGCTCGGCGGAGGCGCCGCGTGCCGCGAGGCGCTTCTGGCCTCAGCGGGGCGCCGGCGTGGACGGCGCGAAGACGAGGACGTAGCTCTTGGATGCGACGCGAAAAAGCGTGGGTTTGCCCGCGCTCTTCGCCTTCTGGTACGCCGCGTAGAACGGGAGCGCGCGCCAGGTGTCCGTGTCCTCGATGAACTCGGGGACGTAGAGATCGAGCTCGACATAGCGGCCGCCGACGTACTTCGAGAGCGCCGGGCCGAACGCCCACCCGGCGCGCTCCGGAGGCGGCGCCGTGTCGTTGTGGAGCGCGCCGCCGTAGGTCACCACCATCTTCTTCGCGTTCTCGTTTGCGACCGGTCCCTCGCTTCGCTCGGGCCTGCGGCTCGACCCGGCGACGTTCGCGCGGTCGCGATCGATCATCTTCTCGGCCTGCGCCGTGGTGAGGCGGGCGATGGTCGCGAGCGACACGTCGATCGCGTCGGCGCCTGCGTCCTCGACCGCGGCGAGATCCTGGCAGCTCGGTCGGAGCAAGTCCGGGACGATGCCGAGCTTGCGCGCCGCCTCACCCATCGCCAGATACTCGTTCTGGTTGCCGGCCGCTTGCTGCGTCGTCACGGGCTTCTGGGCGCTGCGCATCGCCTCGGCCTGCTTCACGCAGCCGGTGGGCGGCATCATCAGCTCGACGAGCAGATCGGAGGCTCGGCCGGCCAGCAGCGGCAGCAGCGTGTCGGCGAAGCGCTTGGCCGAAGAGGCCACGGTCGCCCCGCGCTGCGCGTGCGCCTCGCCGATGGCCAGCACCGCGGGATCCTCCTTCAGGACCGCGAGGAAGGCGTCCTCGGCTCGATCGAACGTCGCGCACTCCACCCCGCCGACGGCGCCGCAGCTCGTGCCGCCGAGCACCGAAGCCACACTCGCAGTCGTGGTCGCGCTCGCGCTGGTCATGCTCGCGCTCGTGCCGGCGCCGGCGCTCGTGCTGGCCGCCCCTTTGCACGCCATCAGGCCCACCACGACGACGAGCGCGCCCCCCGCGCGTCGCATCATCGCGGGGCGTCCGCCGCGAAGCCGTAGATCTCGGGGTGCTGCAGGGGCGGCAGCTCGTTCTTGCGGAGAAGCAGCGTCCTCACGGCCCACACCTCGCGGAAGATGCGGTACTTCAGCGCCGTCGCGTCCAGGTAGTCGACCCCGGCCGAGCCGCCCGTGCCGATGCGCCGCCCGATGACCCGCTCCACCATGCGCGCGTGGCGCTGCCGGAACACCACGAAGGCCTGCTCGAAGGCCACCGTGGCGTCGATCACCTCGCGCGGCCAGGCGAGCAGCGGCAGCTCGCGGTAGCTCTCGATGAAGACCAGCGCCGCGCGAATGCGCGAGACGCGCTCGCGCTGGGCGGGCTCGGGCACTTCCACGGCGCGCAGGAACGACCGCGCCGACTCGATCTCCTTCTCGTAGCGCTCCGTGAGGCGCTGACGATCCCCGCCGCCGGGGGCCAGCGCGATCGCGGCCGCGAGCGTGCCGCGGGTCACCTTCTCGTGGACCGCGCAGTACTCGTCCACGAAGGCGGCCACGGCGCGAGCGTCGTCGGGCTGGCCCGGCACCGAGCCCTGAATGGGTGTACGATACAACCATTCGTGGATCGCCTCGCGCAGCGTCGGCTTGTCGGCCAGGCGCATCTGAACCCGGTGGTACGCGCTCGAGGGCAGCCCGTCCGCGGTGCGCAGCGCCTCGAGGTAGTTTGCGTCGCTGTTCGCGGCACCGAGCGGGATCCGGTCCGTTTCCGCCAGGCCCAGCAGGATCTCGATCTCGCGCAGCTGCCCCGACTGGAACCCGCTCGCCGAGCCGAGCTTGTCGCGGAAGTTCAGGTAGTCCCGCGTCGTCATCGTCTCCATCAGCGTGAAGTGCGACGCGAGATGGCCGAGGACCTCCTGCATGCGGCGGATGCCGCGCACGGCCGACGCCAGCGCCTGCTCGGGGACGACCGGCTGCGCGAAGAGGTTCCGGACCGAGACGAGCTCGCGCAGCACCAGCTTGAACCAGAGCTCGTCGATCTGGTGGATGGTGATGAACATCACCTCGTCGTTGGACAGCTTCTCGTCCGTCGGATCGAGGCCGCCCTGGAGCGCGAGCAGCTCCTCCACCTTGATGTAGTCCCAGTACGCCGTCGGCTTGCCTGCGGTCATGTCGCTCCCGGGTGTGGAATCAGCGGCGGAAGAAGTCGCGGATGCGCTTCTGCCGACGTCGGAGCAACAGCGGCAGCTTGACGGCCCCGAGCAGCTCGCCGAGCTGCGCCTTCACGAGCGCCTCGCCCAGCTGGCGCAGCGTCGCGTCGAACGGCATGTAGAACGGCTCGGGCGCGTCGGCCTCGTCGATGGCGACGGTCTTCGGGTGGCAGAAATTGACGAGGGACAGCTCGCTGTTCGCGACGCCGAAGCCGGTCGCGCGCGTGCCCGACCACGGGAGCTGCGGCACGGCCCCGGTGAACGCGTGGGTGTTGATGTTCGCGACGCCCACGTCCAGTCGCTCCACGAGCCTCTCGGCCCGCGCCACGTCGCGCGTCCAGATCGACGCGCCGAGCCCATACTTGGCCGCGTTGATCGCGCGGACCGCCTCGTCCGCTCCCCAGACGCGCACCACGGCGAGCACCGGGCCGAACGTCTCCTCGCGCACGACGTCCATCGAGGACGTGCAGCGGTCGAGCAGCGTGGGCAGGTGCCCGAAGCCGCGCCCCGTGCGCTTGCCACCGCAGACCAGCTTCGCGCCCTTCTTCAGCGCGTCCTCCACGTGCGCCTCGACGACCGCGAGCTGCCGCGCGTTCGCGAGCGGAGCCACCTCCACGTCGTCGTCGCCGGGGCCCGTGCGCAGCTGCTCCCAGGCGCTCCGCATGCGCGCGACGAACTCGTCGGCGATGCGCTCTTCTACGTACGCGACCTCGATGGCGCCGCACGCCTGCCCCGCGTTCGACAGCGCCCAGTGCGTGATGCCCATCACCGTGCGATCGAGATCGCAGTCGCCGAGGACGATCGCCGCGTCCTTGCCGCCCATCTCGATGCTCGACGGGATGCCGAGCTCCGCGCAGCGCACGCGCACGCGCCCTCCGGCCTTCACCGATCCGGTGAAGACGCACGCGTCGATGCCCGAATCCACCAGCGCCGCGCCTACCGCGCCGTCGCCCTGCACCACCGTCGCGATGCCGTGCGGCAGCTCGCGCGCGAAGTGCTCCATGAACCACGCGCTCGACTTCGGCGTGTACTCGCTCGGCTTGAGGACCACGGCGTTGCCGGAGAGCAGCGCCGGCACGACGGAGCGGTACAGCCCGGAGACCGGGAAGTTCCATGGCGCGATGATGCCGATCACCCCGCGCGGCACCATCTCCACGCGGGCGCGCTTGCGCGGGAAAGCGAGCGGGTTGAGCGACACGCGCCGCGACTGCGAGCGCGCAACGATCTTGTGCCACGCCTTGACCGCGTCGAGCGGGCCGAGCGCCTCGGTGAAGAGCGACTCCACCTCGTGCTTGCCCATCTCCTCTTTCACCAGGTGGAGGAGCAGGTTGCGGTCGCGGAGCATCGCCTTGGCGGCGCGCTCGAGCAGCCGCGCTCGCTCCTCGAGCGGACGCGACGCCCACTCGGGCTGCGCCACCCGTGCCGTCGTCACGGCGCGCTGCAGCTCGTCCTGGCTCGCTGCAGACACCGCCGGGAACGGAGCGGCCTCGTCGACGGGCGAGAGGCGGACGGGGGTCTGCGGACGCGCGGCTTTGCCGTTTCCGGTATGGAGCATGGGGCCGCGTCTGCCTTTAGCAGAGCGGCGCCGTGTCGTCACGACGCGCGCAATCTGCGCCGCCGGACGGCCACCAACCCGAGCCCCGCCAGCGCGAAGGCCAGCCCCGGCGACCCGGATTGCCAGGGGGAAGCCGAGCACGTGATCGTGTTCGAGGAGGAGACCATCCCCGTGTCGCTCTGGATCTGGGCCGACGCCGTCATGGTGCCGAGGTGCAGCGTCATCATGTGGTAGTCGCCCTTCAGGAACTCGTAGCGGTACAGGTCGCCGCGCGCGATCACCTGGGATCCGTCGGGCGCGTCCTGCTTCACGAGCGCGCCGTCCTTGTCCCACTCGTAGTCGACGCCGTAGACGCGCCGCGATGCGCCGTCGAACGACTCGCCGAGCAGCACCATCCAGTCGCCGTTGTGCGCATGCCCCTCGTCCTGCCCGATGATGCGCACCTCGGTGACGTCGCTCGGCCCGAGCACGGTCAGGGGCACCGCCGCGAAGGTCTGCCCGCCGGCGCTGAGCGACAGCGCGCCCATCCCCGTGCTGCCGTCGTTGGTCACTTGCACCCAGTCGCGGTCCTCGAACAGGAACGACGAGAGCGTCTTCGCCACGGCCGGCCCGACGACCTGCGCGCCGAGCGTGCCGTTGCCGTGGAGCTCCTGCTGGCCGGCGAAGTACCTCACCAGGTACGTGGCCGTGCCGCCGGCGAGCATGCGCACCTCGTGGACGTGGCCCTGCTCCTCGTAGGCCTTGCCCAGGAACTCGTCGCCGCTCGCGTAGAGCTCGGCGTGATCGGGGATCGCCACCAGCACGTCGCTCTCGTTGACCACCACGCCCTTGGGGTTGCGCACGCGCACCTTCGTGCGCCCGGCGCCCGTGGCGACGGCGTGCGCGAACGCCGAGTTGCCCTGGTGCAGCGTCGCGCCGACGTCCAGGATCCCCGCGTCGTCGCTCTCCAGGCTGTAGCCGTCGTGCGACGCATTCTCGTCGTGGAGCACCACGTACAGGTCGAAGTGCGCGCCGAGGACGTAGGGCGAGTGCAGATCGTTGGACGGGCCGACCAGCGCGCTGAAGTCCAGGTCCAGATCCACGTCGTCGTGGACCGCGGCCTCCGCGCAGCCGCCGAGCCCGAGCGCCGCCACCGCCACCAGAATGAAGCCAAGCCGAGTGTTCATGGGCGGGCTTGCAGCAAGCCGCGTGCCTCCGCCGATCCCCCCAGAAATACGCCACTTCATGACGCGATCGGCGGAATGACTATGACAACACCGCCCTCCGCGCGTGAATTCGGCGCCCGGTCACTTCGTCCAGTCGGGATCGGGCTCGGCCGCCGCGCCCATCGCGCGGCGCACCTTCGCGTCGACCTTCGGCTTGAGCGCGCCCATGAAGAGCACCCAGCGGAGCGCGTCGCGGATCACCTCTTCGCCTCCGCGGTACGTCGCGCCGAGCTCGGCGCGAGCGCGGCTGCCCGCGTAGACGAGGTGCTTGCCCACCGCGTCCTTGACCATCGCGCGCGTCAGGTTCGCGTCGCCTCCCGTCGCGGCCGCTACTTTCTCCATGCGGCCGGCGAGGAGGTTCAACAGAAAGCGGGGCGGCGTGAACGTGGCGGGCGTGACGCCCGCGATCCGCCCGTACGCGTCGCGGAGCTGCGCGGGCGACATCACGTCGCCCACGACGAGGTAGCGGCGGCCGTGCTCGCCCTTCTGCGCCGCGAGCACGTGCGCCCGGCCGACGTCTCGCACGTCCGTGACGCACATGTGCAAAAACGCCGGATCGCCCTGCAGCACCCCCACGATCGCGCGCGTGGCCGGCCCCAGGCGGTAGTCGCGCGGGCCGAAGACGCCGCTCGGGTTGAGGATGACGCTCTCGAGGCCGTTGCTCTTCGCCGCCTCGCGCACCACCTTCTCGGCCTCGATCTTCGCCCGGATGTACGGGGTCTCCGCCGTCTCCAGGAAATCGTCCTCGGTGAGGGCGCGCTTCGGGTCCGCCGTGAAGCCGACCGTCGCGCCGGTGCTGGTGTAGACGAGGCGCTTCACGCCCGCGGCGCGCGCGGCCGCGATCGCGTTCTTCGTCCCCTCCACCGCGGGCCGCATGATGTCGTCCGGGTTCGGGCTGAAGTTCTTGTACACCGCGGCGACGTGGAACAACACGTCCACGCCCTCGCACGCGCGCGTCAGGCTCTCGCGGTCGAGGATGTCGCCCTTGCGCACCTCGACGTCGAGCCCCGCGAGCGCGCGGGTGTCGCCCGAATCCCTCACGAAGGCGATGGGCTTCATGCCCGCCTCCAGCGCGGCCCGCACCACGTGGCTACCGATGTGCCCGTTCGCTCCCGTCACGAGCGCTTTCATGATCGCCTCCTCCCCGAAATGGGAGAAGGTTAGTCACGAACCGGCGACGGCTTCAAGACAGGTTGGCGTCGAAGAAGGCGAGCATCTCCACGAACGCCTCTCGCGCAGCTCTGGCGTTGTAGGTCGGCCGCGTGTCGTTGAAGAAGGCGTGCCCCGCGCCGTCGAAGAAGAAGGTCTCGAGCTTCTTCTTGTGCTTCTTCGCCGCCTCCTGGAAGGCCGGCACCGTCTGGTTGATGCGCGCGTCGTTCTGGCCGTAGAGGCCGAGCATCGGGCAGGTGATCTTCTCGACGAGCTCGGCGGGAGGCGAG
>DATIQP010000564.1:0-27107 GCA_035470765.1 Polyangiaceae bacterium
ACGAGGATGGAGCTCGTGCCCTTGCGGCCCGCGCGGCCCGTGCGGCCGCTCCGGTGCGTGTAGGCGTCCGCGTCGCTGGGGGGTTCGGCGTGAATCACGCGCGCGATGTCCTGCACGTCGATGCCACGCGCGGCGACGTCCGTCGCGATCAGGGCGTGGAGCGAGCCTCGCTTGAACGCCGCCAGGGCGCGGTTGCGGGCGGCCTGTTCCATCTCGCCGGAGAGCGAGCCCACCGAGAAGCCCGCGTGCTCGAGGTCGCGCGTCATGTGGGCGACGTCGGCGCGCGTCCGCGCGAAGACGAGCGTCTGCGCTTCGGGCGTGGCGAGCAGCAAGTTGACGATGGCGTCGAGCCGTTGCCTGGAGTCGACGAGGTGAATCACGTGCTCGATGTCGGTGTTGGCCGTGCCGAGCTTGGTCCCTTCGACGTGCGCCGGCTCTTTCTGCACGCGATCGGCGAGCGCGCGGACGTCGCGCGGGAAGGTGGCCGAGACCAGGTGGGTCCGACGCTCCGGCGGAGCGTGCTCGAGGATGGCCAGGAGGTCTTCGCGAAATCCGAGGTCGAGCATGCGATCGGCCTCGTCGAGGACGATGGCGCCGACCTGGCTCGCGTCGATGCCCCCGCGCTTGAGGTGGTCGAGCAGGCGGCCGGGCGTGCCGACGACCACCGCGGGCCCGCCGGCGAGCGCGCGACGCTCGTCACGAATGCTCGCGCCGCCCGTGACCGAGGTGACGGATGCGCCGGCCGCAGCGTAGAGCCAAGCGAGCTCTTCCTCGACTTGCTTGGCGAGCTCGCGCGTCGGCGCCACGACCATGACGCGCGGCTTCGCCACCCCGCCCTTGGTCGCAGTGACGCCGTCCACCATGTCGGCCACGACGAGCCCGATCGCCAGGGTTTTGCCCGATCCGGTCTGCGAGGTGATGCGCAGATCCCGGCCCGCAAGAGCTGGCTCGAGCACGGCCTGCTGAACCGACGTGAGGCTCGAGAAGCCTTTTTTCTCGAGGGCTGCGGCGAACGCCGGCCGCAACATGTCGAACCCGACCTTGTCCATGCATGGCTGCTAGCACGAAACCGTCACGAGCAGGGCCTCGCGAGCGCCTTTGGCGCCTGGCTCACGCGAGCGCGTCGAGGGCGCGCTGGCACTCGTCGACGGTCGCGGTGCCGTCGAGCGGAGCGCCGCGCCGGACCTCGATGCGGCAGTACGGGAGCGGGATGACGTGCTTGAGCGTCCTGCCGACCGAGACGGTCGGCTTCGCGGTGACTTGGAACGGAACGATCCGCGCATTGCACGCCCGCGCGACCTCGAGGATTCCCGGCTTCATCACTCCGTACGGACCGCCCGAGTCGGGCAGGTTGAGGATGGGGCGCCCCGTCGTGCGGACGTAGTCCGCGATCTGCTGGCGCGGAGTGACCGTCGAGCGCCTGCGGAACACGAACGCCTCGAAGCCCATCCACACCGCCGAGTGGTGCGAGAACGCTCGCGACGCGATGCCGTCGTGCGCGATGAGCGTCGGCCTGGCCTCGCGCGGCAGCGAGAGGAACACCGGCGTGCAGGCGTAGTTGAGGCGGTGCCACGTCACGTAGATGAGCGGTCGATCCGACTCGCTCTCCACGACGAACGGCTCGCGGAAGACGATCTTCGCCGTGGGGGTGATCGCCAGGTTCGCCGCGAAGAGGGCGGCGTTGCTCCCGAGCAGCAGCGGATCGAGCCACCGCGTCGGATCGGGCTTGTGCGGAACGTCCGCGTGAACGAGTCGGCCGCGCATGGGCCGAGACTCGCCGAGTCGGGCCTCAACGTCCACTGTGTGCGAGCTCGGACTCGAGCGCCATGCCGCCGACGCCGTCGCGGTCCGCGTGCAGGCTCGACGCCGGGGTGTCGAGCGTGGCCGTCCCGTCGACGGCGAAGCGACCGACGTACGGGGTGCCGCCCTGCTCGAACCTGACGACGAACGCTCCGTCGCTCGACACGGACTCCGTCACGACGAGGTTCTCGACGGGGCCCTGGCCGGGGAGGCTCCACAACGCGTGCGGCTCGGTCCAAGGCCGGTGGGACCACCACAGGTGCCCGGCTTCGGCGCGGATCGTCACGTGAGCGGCGCCATCCACGCTGGCCACCGCCGGCGAGCGCGCCGGGACGTCGGCACAGGCGACGAGCGCGAGACAGATTCCGCAGGCAAAAATGAGCTTCGTCATGACGTTTCCCTCTTCAAAGAGGGGACACGTGCGAGCCCGGCGAAGGTTTCACTCGGCCGAGAAGCGTCGCGACGCGACGGGCGTCGAGGGGGCCCGAGCCGTTGTCGCCCTTGCCGTCGCGTGGGAAGATGTCGGGATGAAAAAGGGGCTGGCGTTGGGTGCGCTTCTGGTCCTCGCTGCGTGCACCGGGGACACCTTCACTGGAGAAGATGGGGGCAGCGACGCTCCGAGCGACGGGACCGCCAAGGATGGGTCGATCGATGCGCCCCTATCGGACGGAGAGAGCGACGGAACGACCCTCGAGGATGCGGGCGACGGCGGAGTGGCCACCGACGCGGCGCCCACTTGCCCCGTGTGCGAGGCCGGCACGACGTGTTGCCTGATCCCGGGCGCCGCGAACTACGGGACGTGCTACGCGACGGCGTGCCTGGCATGCTGTCAGTGAGGCTTGCGTCGCACCGGTGAGGCCTCCGCTACGGCCTCGAGCGCGAAGAAGAACAGGTCGCCGCGGCCCCTCTCGAAGTTGATGCCGCCGAGCCCCAGGCACAGCGTCTCGTCGAGCGGCTTCACCTCGTCGTAGAGCAAGCCGCGGATCGGGAGCCGCGACACGTCGTAGCGCATGCGAAGCGTGTCGGCGTCGCGCCAGCGAGAGCGCCCCGGCTCCAGACGGAAGCGCCCGAGCCGCACGCGCGGATCGACGAAGAACCAGGTGCGTGTGGCGAAGTCGATGCCGAAGGGCAGCCGCTCCCACGGCACGAGCATCGCCGTGATCGGGGCCGAGCGCGCGAAGCGCGTGCTCACTCGATGAAGCACCTCGCCGCGAAACCGCCCACGCGGCGCCGGCGCGACAGGCGCGTCGCGATAGAGCCGCTCCAGCGCCTCCACCGAGCTCGCGCGCAGCGTGTGAATCGTCGTCGTCATCGCTTGACTCCGGGCCCAGCCTGATCTAAACAATCGTTTAGAACAAGTGTTTAACACCGCACCCCAGGAAAACATCAACGATCCCAATGGTGTGAAGGAGCGCATCCTCGCCGCAGGCCGCGCGGAGTTCGCGCAGCACGGCCTGTCGGCGGGCTCGGTGCGGGCCATCGGCGAGCGCGCCGGCGTCACCGCGGCGATGATCAACTACTACTTCGGCGGCAAGCGCGCGCTCTACGACGCGGTGATCGCCGAGGCCCAAGCGCGGCTCGGCGCGCGCATCGCCGCCGCCTTCGCAGGCGATCGCGCGGGCCTCGCGCCGCGCCTCGCCGGCGCGTACTTCGACTTTCTCTCCGAGGAGCAGGAGCTGCAACGCCTGCTGCTGCGCGAGGTGCTCGACCGAGGCGCGAGCGTGCGCGAGCTCGCCGCGCGCTACGTGCAGCCGCTCCGCGCGCTCTTCGAGGAGTACTTCGGCAAGGACGACGAGGCGATGCACCTCGCGGTCAGCCTCTTCGGCGCCATCGCCGGCTACTTCCTCTACGAGCCCCTCCTCGGCGCCTTCCTCGGCGTCGACCCCCACTCGGCCGACGCGCTCGCGCGCCGCCGGCGCCACGTGATCCGCCTTGCCACGCAGTTCGAGGAGATGCCGCACCCATGATCCCCATGAACCCACTGTCCTCCGTGCTCGAAGTCACCAAGAACCTCGCCCTCGCCCGCATGGGCCGCGGGCACCCGCTCTACCTCGTGCACGCGCTGACGGCGCGGTGCAACGCGCGCTGCGGCTTCTGCGCCTGGAATCCGGATTTCTACAATCCGAAAGACCAGCTCTCCACCGAGGCCATCAAGCAGCTCTACACCGACGCCAAGAAGGCCGGTTTCGTCGGCCTCTCCGTCTGGGGCGGCGAGCCGCTCCTGCACAAGGACTTCGAGGAGGTGATGCGCCACGCGCACGACGTGGGGCTCATCACGCACATCGTGACCAACGGCTTCTTGCTCGAGCGCAAGCTCGACTCGGTGATCCCCTACCTCGATCGCGTCTGCATCTCGCTCGACCACCCCTCGGCGAAGCACGACGAGATGCGTGGGATCAAGGGCCTCTTCGATCACATCGTGTCCGCCACCAAGGCGCTCAAGGCGCGCGCGCCCGACAAGCAGATCATCTTCGTCTGCACGCTGCAGAAGGCGAACGTGGATCCCCCCACCCTGCGCAAGCTGGTGGAGCTGATGGACAGCCTCGGCGTGCTGGGGATCTTCAACGGCCTGCGCGAGGAGGCCGCGACCGAGGGCGGCGACGCGGGCATCGACAAGTACGCCGCCAGCCAGGCCGAGCTCGCGGTGGCCTTCTCGACGCTGCGCGATCTGAAGAAGCAGGGATACCCGATCCTCAACTCCTTCACGCACATCGACATGATGCGCGAGGGCCCGCCGGTGTACCGCTGCCACTGGCCGAAGTTCATGCTGCCCGTCGAGGCCAACGGCGACGTGGTCGACTGCATGCACTGGGGCACGCGCCCCATCGGCAACCTGAAGGAAAAGTCCTTCGCCGAGCTGCTGGCGAGCCCTCGCCTTCGCGCGCTGGCCGGCAAGGAGGGCGAGGCGTGCCACAAGTGCGTGTCCATTCACCGCGTCGAGATCTCCGAGGTATCCCGAGGGAACCTCGAGCCGATCAGATCCTGGAACATGCTGCGGAAGCCCCCCACGCCCGTCGGTGAGGTGCGGCCGTGAGCACCTTCCACGACCGCGCGCAGTTCGAGGGCGTGATGGCGCAGCTCTTCGATCGGCTGATGGCGGCGCCGGCGATCGCGCGGCCGCTGGGAGAGACGGCGATGGTGGTGCGCTTCCGCTACCCCGATCTCGACTCGGTGATCACGTTCGATTTCAAGCACTCGCCTCCGGCCTTCTCGACGGACGGCGCCGGCCCGGCCGACGTGGAGATGGTGCAGTCGTCCGACACGGCCCACGAGTTCTGGCTGGGCCGGCTGAACGCGGTGCGCGCCATCGCCACGGGCAAGGTGCGCGCGCGGGGCGACGTGGCCAAGGCGCTCAAGCTCCTGCCCGCGATTCGCCCCGCGTTCGGGATCTACCCCGAGGTGCTGAAGGACCGCGGCTTCGCGGAGGCCGTCCGCCGCGCCACGCCGCGCGTCCGCGCCAAGCCGTCGTGGGAGCGCAGGCTGCGGGCCCTCTGGCCGCGGCATCGCGAGCTCGATCGCGGACGCCTGCCCTCGGACACCGTTCCGCCGGCGACGCCGGAGCCCGAGGCGCGAGCCACCACCGTGGCGCCCTTGCCCGAAAGGGCGACGGAGCTGCGCGTCGCGATGCTCGAGCGCATGCTGCGGATCCGCGCGCTGGAGGAGCGCCTCGCCGAGCAGTGGGAGCGCGGCGCGTTGCCGACCGCGGCCATTCACCTGAGCACCGGCCAGGAGGCCGTCGCGGTCGGCGTTTGCTTCGCGCTCCGGACCGACGACGTCATCGCCACCACGCACCGCGGGCACGGCCACATGCTGGCCAAGGGCGCTCCGGCCGACAGGATGATGGCGGAGATCTTCGGCAAGGACTCCGGCCTGTGCCGCGGCAAGGGAGGGAGCATGCACGTGACGGACGCGAGCATCGGCGCCCTCGGCGCCAACGGCATCGTCGGCGCGTCGCCGCTCCTGGCCACCGGCGCGGCGCTGGCGTTCGCGCACAAGGGGGAGGACCGCGTGGCGGTCGCCTTCTTCGGTGACGGCGCCACCAATCAGGGCATGTTCCACGAAGCGTTGAACCTCGCGTCGGCGTGGAAACTGCCGGTCCTCTTCGTCGTGGAGAACAACGGCTACGGCGAGTTCACGGCGCAGCGCCGCTCGACGCCCATCGAGCGTCTCTCGGATCGCGCGGCGGCTTACGGCATGCGCGGCGTCACCGTCGACGGCAACGACGTCGACCTGGTGCACAGCACCGCCCGCGAGCTCGTCGCACGCGCGCGGGAGGGCGGCGGCCCTGCGCTTCTCGAGTGCGTGACGTACCGCCATCGGGGGCACATGGAGGGCGACGCGCAGACGTACCGCACCGCCGAGGAGCTGGCGGCGTGGCAACGGCGCGACCCGATCGCCCGGCTGCGCGGCGCGCTGCTCGCCGAGGGCCTGCTCGACGCCGCGAAGGCCGACGACCTCGCGATCCAGGCCAAGGCGGAGATGGAGAAGGCGGTCGCGTTCGCGCTCGCTTCCGAAGAGCCGCCGCGCTCGGCGCTCGCGACGCACGTCTTTGCGCCCGGTCACGTGGCGCACGAAGCGAAGGCGTCCTCGCCCACCAAGATGATGACGGGCTCGGAGGCGATCAACGTCGCGCTGCGCGAGGAGCTCGCGCGCGACGAGTCGGTGGTGCTGCTCGGCGAGGACGTCTCGCTGGGCGGCTACCTCGCCGTGACGAAGGGGCTCGTCGACGACTTCGGCCCCTCGCGCGTGAGGGACACGCCGATCAGCGAGAACGCCATCGTCGGCGGGGCGCTTGGCGCGGCGATGAACGGGCTCCGGCCGGTCGCCGAGATCCTGTTCTCGGATTTTCTCACTACCTGCGCGGACCCGCTCGTCAACCAGGCCGCCAAGCTGCGGTACATGTCGGGCGGTCAGTACCGCGCGCCGCTGGTGGTGCGCACGCCCGGCGGCGCGGGGCTGGGAATGGCCGCGCAGCACTCGCAGTCGCTCGAGGCGATGTTCATGGGCATCCCCGGGCTCATCGTCGCCGCTCCAGGAACCCCGCGAGACTGCCGCGCCCTTTTGAAGGCCGCCATCCGGTCCGACAACCCCGTGCTCTTCTTCGAGCACAAGCTGCTCTACGTGAGCGAAGGCCTCGTGCCTCTCGAGGAGGACGTGGCCCCCTTCGGCGTGGCGCGGGTCGTTCGCGAAGGAAAGGACGTCACCGTCGTGGCGCTCTCGTACATGGTGCAGGTGGCGCTCGAGGCGGCGGCGCAGCTCGCGGAGGAGGGCATCGACGTCGAGGTCATCGATCCGCGCACGATCGCGCCGCTCGACACGGAGACGGTGCTCGCCTCGGTGGTGAAGACGCGGCGCCTTTTGACGGTCGAGGAGGCCCCCGTGCGCGGAGGCTTCGGGGCCGAGGTCGTCGCTCGCGTCGCCGCCGCGGCCCACTCCGTGCTGGTGGCGCCGCCGCTGCGCGTGGGCGCGGTGGACGCGCCGATCGCCTACAACAAGGCGCTCGAATGCCTGGCCGTACCCGACGCGGCGCGCGTGGCCGCCGCCGTGCGCGCGGTCATGGCCTGAGCGCCGCTCCCGCGCTCAGTTGGGCGGCGGCTCGGAGCAGACCTGGTTGATGCACGAGACGCCGCTCGACGCGTTGCAACAGTCGGCGGTCGTGTCGCAGTGGTCGCCGTTCTGCGAGCAGCCGTCGTGGTTCGACCGGCACACGGGCGCGCCGCCGTCGCCCTGGTCGCAGTAGCCGCCGCAGCACTCCGTTCCGGAGCCGCAGCTCTGCCCGTCCTGCTTGCAGGGGTCGAGCGCCCAGTAGCCGCGCATGTTGATGGAGTCGAGCGCCTCGCCGGGCAGCCAGAAGGCCGGGTGGCTCGCGTCCTGGCCGAGCTGCGGGCTCTCGTCGATGGCGACGACCCAGAGCTGCTTGGTGCTGTCCTTCGCGCCCGTGAGGGCGTTGCCGTAGGTGCGGCGGCTCGTGAAGACGACCCAGAAGTACCCCCCCGACGCGACCGGCGCGAAGGCGGGCTCGAAATTGTATCCGAGATCTCGCGAGCCGGCCGCGAACGGGTAGCCGTCGCCGTCGACCGCCGCGAGGCGCGCCTCGTTGTTCGCCGACTGCGTGCTCGCGATGTAGAGATCGCTGTTGCCGTAGCGCGTGTCGGCCGAGGCGCCGCGCGTGTAGACGGCCCACTTGCCGTCCGGCGAGACCGTCGGCCAGTTGATGCGCTTGCTGGGATCGCCGCCGACCTGGACGATGTCGCGCGCGTTCGACGCCATGGGGTTGGCCTTCGCGTCGAAGTCGACGACGCGGAGGTTGCCGGGCCCCGGGATGTTCCACCCCTGCCCCCACGACGCCGGGTTGCCAGCGTCGACGTAGGCGATGAGGCTCCCCTCGGGCGACCACGCCGGCATCGCGAGGAGCGCGCCGTCGAGCCCGCTGTTCGGCACCTTCGCGCCGGTGGCCGTGTCGTAGAGGCTCGCGAAGCTCGACGGACCGCCGACCGCTGCGCTGAGCCCGAGGGCCATCGAGTTGGTCATCATGTACTTGCCGGTCGGCGACACGGCGGACAGGCCCCACTGGATGCTCTGCCAGTTGCTGACCGGGCCCCACGTGCCCCCCGTGTAGTACTTGGGCTGGCCCGCCTTCAGATCGTACGAGCCGCCGAAGGTGCCGCCGCCGGAGATGAGCGTCGAGCCGTCGGCCGAGACCGTGTGGCACGTCATCAAGCACGACGACTGCGTGTACTTGTTGGGATCGTTGAGAGGCGCCTGGTTGGCGAAGTCGTCGGGCGCGGAAGCGCCCGGCTTGATGCGCATGACGCGGCCTAGGTTGTTGGCCCAGTAGTAGATGGTCCCGCGCATCGAGGCCGGCGCGATGGTCCACGTGTGCTGCGCGAGCGTGGTCGCCGAGCTGCCGTTCCAGCGGTTGACGACCAGGCTCGCCTTGCCGCTGGTCGAGCTCGCGAACTTGGTCCACGTGGTGTCGTCCGCGGCGACGCGTGACGGAGGCGGCGCGGTCACGAACTCGGTGAGCTCGAAGTACTTCGACGTCAGGTGGACGTAGTAGACGTCGCTCGCGCCACCGCCGTTCCACATCAGTGTCGGCGCCGCGAGGCCGCGCGGGAAGACGGTGCCGTCGTACGGATACGCCCACGTGCAGGACGAGTCCTTTTGACTCGCCGCCGCGAGGGCGGCCTGGACCTGGGAGGCGGCGTTGGCCGGGTTCTGTGTATAGTGCAACTTCACCGCGACGCTCGCCGTGCCCTTCGCCGACTGGTAGCTCGCCGTGATGGTGACCGGCCCGCCGACCTGCGCGCTCGGCGTGAAGGTGCCGAGCTTGTCGATCGACCCCGCCGCGGGGAAGTTGGCCGACCACGCGACGCCGGCGCCGAGCTGCTCGGTCGTTCCGTCCGCGAAGAGGGCGCGCGCGGTGAACGATTGCGTGACGATCTTGTCGTCGACGACGTCGAGCGTGGCGTTCGGCGGATCGACCGCGACGCCCGTCAGCGTGTGGCCGGAGCCGAAGGAGATCCCGGCCTCGGCGCCGGCGTCTTGATCGCTCGGCCGATCCCAGCCCGCTCCGCAGCCCAAGGCACAAAGCCCTACCGTCGCGACCGCGATCCGCGTCGCCCACGCAGCCCATGAAGCCATCGCGCCACCTCTCGTGAGGCCTTCTGCAGCTTCCGGGCCACAGTACGGCTGCAAAATTACACCGAGGTTGCCCGGCGATTTCGTGGGGCGAGGGCCGCAAAGAGGCCGGATCTGGAGGTCGGCCGATCCACGTGGCGGGCCGTCGGCGCTCAGAGGGCCAGGCCGATGTACGCCGCGACGAGAGCCGGAGCGATGCCGAGCCCGCTCCACAAGACGCGGCGACCGTGGTGAGCGAGCGCCTCCGGATCGTCGGCGCGGCGGTGCCGCAACACCACGTGGACCATGCAGTACGCATTGAGGCCGATCGCGGTGAGCGCGCACACGATCTTGACGGCCAAGAGTGGGCTCGGCGGCCACGCTCGGATCGTCAAGAGCACCCCCGTCGCGAGCACCGACACGAGCAGCGGAGCCTCCACGAGGAGGTCGAGCCAGTAGTGCGCGCGCGCGACGCGACGCGGCCCGAGCCCGGCCCTCGCGCTCAGCTCGAGGACGCCCTCGACGAGGACGAGCAGCGCCCAGGTGCCGAGCACGACGAGGTGAGCTGCGTGCAGTTCGTCCACCGGGAGGGCTCCGCCGGCTCTCATCTCGATGCAATACTACAACCGCCATTCCGTCGCATCTTGACGGTCCGGACGCGCCGGGAGATCCTTCGAAGTGCAACGGGGAGAGGAGGCGGCAGGGCTCGACCGGGGCTTCTGCTGCCGAGGGGGGCCCATGATGTGCGCGAAGTGCCATGCATCCATCCCGTGGTACCGGGTGGCGGGGATCAGTCGGTGGACGTGCGTGGAGTGCGGCGCCTGCCGGCAGCGCTGGGGCAGGAAGCTCGACGTGCAGGCTTGCCTCGTGCTCGCGTTCATGGTCGCGGGCATTCTTGCCGTGCGTCAGGTCGAGATGGGCTCGGCGGTTCGTATCGCGCTGCTCGTCGCGTGGATGGTCATCGGCGTGTACATGGATTCCGTCACGGTCAAGCTCGTGCCTGCGAAGAGGCCCGCGACAGCCTCTCGCGAGCGCAAGACGAGATGACGCGGACGCCGGACGGCACGCGGCTCAGCGGCGAGACGTTCACTCGACAGCACGAGCGCGGCACTCGACGCAGAGCGCGCACGGTCGTGCAGCCGTGCGCCACAACCATTCGCTCTCGATGCTCGCTCGAGTGAAAACCGTGCAGCGCGCCGACTGGGCCGTATTCGCAATTTCGGTAATTGCATTCGCTCATCCGAGGTGAGGACGGAGCGAACGACTCGCTGCTCGACGACTCGATTGTTTCACGGTCGAGGGCGGCATCGAAAGTGCTTGTTTGCCGTTTGGCTCTCGCAGGACGGTCGACATGAAGAACATCCAATCGATGCTGACGACGGTGGCAGTGGCCTCTCTGCTCGCGGCCTGCAGCGGACAGGACACGGGGAGCAGCGGTTCGAGCATCATCAACGAAGCCCCATTGCCCAAGACCGTGGGAGTCCCGGGCGGCAACGGGATCGGTCACGACGCGAAGGTGATGACGCGTAACCTGTATCTCGGCGCCGACCTCGGGCCGGCGATCGGCGCGTCCGACGTCCCCGCGCTCGTCGCCGGTGCCGGCGCGATCTTGCGGCAGGTGACCGCCACCAACTTCCCGGTGCGAGCGAAGGGGCTCGCCGCCGAGATCCTCGGTGCCCAGCCGGATCTAGTGGGCCTGCAGGAGTGCGCGCTGTGGCGCACCGGCCCGGTCTCGTTCGCTCCGCTGGCCCCCGGCGCTCCCAAGACGGCGACGACGGTGCGCTACGACTTCCTGCAGCTGCTCTTGGACCAGCTGAACGCCGGAGAGGAACGCTATCGGGCGGTCGCCGTCGAGGAGGAGTTCGACTTCGAGACGCCGGCTGACGAAGTCGCCGACGTCGCGACCGGGCCTTTCGGCGCCGACATCAACGGGCGATTGACCATGCGCGACGTCATCCTCGCGCGCCTCGACGCGGGCGTGCACGTGTCTCAAGCGGAGGGCGGACACTTCCAGAACCTGTGGGGGGCGCCCGTCCTCGGCGCCCAGCTCCCCGTGACGCGCGGCTGGGTCAAGGTCGACGCGCGCGTACGCGGCAGCGGCACGTTCCGTTTCGTCAGCACGCACCTGGAGGCGTTCGACCTGCGGACCGTGCACCCGAGCATCCGCGCGCAGCAGGCCGGCGAGCTGGTCGCGCCGGGAGGGCCGATGGACGTCGACGTGGACATGCCGGCCATCCTGGTCGGCGACCTGAACTCCGACGACGACACGGTCGTGCCCGACGATCAGCAGGCGTATCGGGTGTTGCTGGACGCCGGGCTCGCCGAGCGCAGCACCGGCGATCCGCTGAGCTGCTGCATCGAATCCTACGACCTGACGACCGGCACTGTCGCCATGTTCGATCACCAGGTCGACCACGTCATGACCAACTCCGACGCGGTGCGGCTCGTGCAGTCGTTCGTCACCGGCCGCTCGATGGTCAACGGCTACTGGGACTCCGACCACGCCGGGGTCTTCAGCCGGCTCCGCCTGCGCTGAGGCGGCGTTCCCTCCGGATCCGCAATGGTGGGCTCGCCGTCGATGCGATAGCATCGAGGGTCTGCGCGGCGTGAAGGCGATCCTCGAGGGGATGTCACCGAGGCGTGTTCGACACGCCGCGGACGGGCGCACCGCGAGGCCGACGCAGCGATCGATACTCGGCGTGTCGCATCTCGCTGGGCCCGGGCACGCACGTCCTTCGGCTCGTCGGCTCGAACAGCGGCTATTTCGACTCCGGCTTCGAGTACCGACTCTACGGGCGCCTCGGCGGAAACTGGATCGCGAGCAACGTCGCCGTCTGGCCGTAGCCGACGCACGTCCGAGTTTCATCGACGACTCGCCCGACGGCTGACCTCGCGGTGCGTGTCGCAGCTTTGTTTCAGGCGTGAGCGCGGCGCGTGGCTGATGCTCGAAGTCAGGTGAAGGAACTTCGTCTGAACCGTCGGTGGTGCAGCGAGTTTCAAGTCGGCACACGGGGGAAAATGGGGTTGGGCCAAGTGGCATATCGGATGCACCACCGACTCCGGTCTCTGATCAAAAACGTTTCAAAAGGAGGCGTGGCCCATGAACGCCAAACTCACGACGGCTTCGGCCGTCGCCATTGCTCTCGTTTCCGCTGCTCAGGCGCACGCGCAGACTGCAAGCGCGCCGCCGGAGAGCGCGCCGCCGGAAGGTGAAAAGGGCTATCTCGACCAAGACGTCCCGGCGCCGACCAACGCGCTCGAGCTGTCCGTCGGCACGGGCTACACCCAGGGCTTCGGAAGTATGCAGAGCGGCGTCAATCTGCAGGACGTCATCACGCCCGGCATCGGCGTCGACTTCGGCGTCGCATACCGGTTCCACCCGCGCTGGGCCATCGGCCTGGTCGGACAGTGGCAGGGGTTCGAGCCAGAGCGTGCGACGTCGGCCAACGGGCTCACCGCGGGTCTCGCGGCCTCCTACCACTTCTCTCCTTACACGCGAACCGACCCGTGGCTGCAGCTCGGCACGGGCTATCGGATGCTGTGGGAGTCGCACGACACGTCACCGACCTTGCTCACGCACGGCTTCGAGCTCGGCAAGGTGCAGCTCGGCGTGGACATCCGTGTCGACAAGGACGTCGCGCTCGCGCCGGTCATCGGCGCCGACCTCAGCCTGCCGCTGTGGCAGTCGGTCGGTGGCGGGACGTCCGTGGCCATCACCGATCCGCGCGTCAGCACGTACGTCTTCGCCGGGCTGCAGGCGCGGTTCGACGTGACGAGCACGCACGACACCGGCAAGCCGCCCGTCATGGCGAAGGCCCCGCCGCCGGTGGTGATCACGCAGGCCGAGGTCGCGCCGAAGCCGCCTCCTCCCATCGAGGAGACCAAGCCGGTCAGCCCCTCCATCTCCGTGTCGGAGGAGGTGCTGCAGGCGTGCCAGATGGACCTGAACAACATCGAGAAGGCGCCGAAGTTCGACTTCGACAAGAGCCAACTCTTGGCGGAGGACGAAGCGGTCCTCGAGAAGATCGCCGAGTGCTTCAGCACCGGCCCGCTGAAGGGCAAGGACATGCTTCTTGTCGGGCGCGCCGACCCCCGCGGCGCGGTCAACTACAACCAGAAGCTGGGCATGCGGCGCGCGAACGCCGTCAGTGACGCCCTCGAGCGGCTCGGAGTCGGCAAGGACCAGATCCAGCCGACCTCGCGCGGCGAGCTCGACGCCACCGGGACCGACGAGTCCACCTGGGCGATCGATCGCCGCGTGGACATCTTGCTGGTTCACCACTGAGAAATTTCGTGGCTGGTTCGAGGGGCCCGCGGCTCATCACCGCGGGCCCTTTGCCATTTGGCGCGCGTACGCCCCGATTGACGCGCCGCTGCGATGGGGCAAAGATCGAGGCATGGGCGAAGTCCACGCCGCTGCGGCCCCACTCGACGAGCGGATGCTCGCGTCCTCGACCGAGGAGCGGATCGACGAGATGCTTCGGCGCCTGCACGCGCGCGACTACCTCGCGACGCTCGCGCTGGCGGAGTCGCTCTTGCTCACGATTCCGGGGCACGGCCTCGCCAAGGTCTGCCGAAGAGAGGCGCTCGGTGCGCTGGAGCCGGTGATGAGCGGCGCCCTCACGAGGGTCGCGCGGCCCGCGGGCCCGCTTTCGCCGAGTGCGGAGGCCCTGCTCGCCGCGGCCGACGAGCGAGCCACGGTCGCGACGCTGCTTTCGGGTGGCGCGGACCGCCCGAAGCTCCTCTGCGCGCTGCATGAGCTGATACGGGTCGGCGTGGCGACCTCGAGGCGTCGCGCCGACGGCGCGACATGATGTAGAGTCGTAGCGTGACGGACGACGCCGACGAGCGAGCCACAGCGCGCGTGGGGAGCATCCTCAACGACAAGTGGACGCTGGAGAGGCTCGTGGGGATCGGCGGAATGGCCGCGGTCTACGCGGGCTTGCACCGCAACGGCGCGCGCGCCGCCATCAAGATCCTTCACCCCGAGTACGCTCGTCGCAAGGACGTCAAGGAGCGCTTTCTCCGCGAAGGGTACGCCGCCAACCGCGTGAACCACTCGGGCGCCGTGAAGGTGCTCGACGACGACGAGATCGAGGAAGGCCCGGACCAGGGAGGCGCGTTCCTCGTGATGGAGTTGCTCGAGGGAGAGTCCATCGAGGACCGCCTCGAGCGCGGCCCCGCCATCTCCGAGCGCGAGCTGCTCTACATCCTGCGCGCGGTGCTCGACGTGCTCGAGGCCGCGCACAAGGGAGGCGTGATCCACCGAGACCTCAAGCCGGAGAACATCTTCCTCGCGCGCGACCCCGACAACGCAGGCGCGCCGCGGAAGATCAAGATCCTCGACTTCGGCCTGGCGCGCATCGCCGAGGGCGGCGGCAGGACGCTCGCCGGCATGGCCATCGGAACGCCGTCGTACATGCCGCCCGAGCAGGCCGCAGGCCGCGTGAACGAGATCGACGCGCGCTCCGACCTGTTCGCCATCGGCGCGACGTGCTTCCGCATCCTCGCGGGCAGGACGGTGCACCCCGGCAGTGGCCCCATCGAGATCTGCGCGGCCATGGCGAGGGATCCCGCGCCGAAGCTGCGAACGGTCGCGCCGGACGTTTCGACGGAGACTGCGGCCGTGATCGACCGCGCCCTCGCGTTCCGTCGCGACGACCGCTGGCCGAACGCGGCGGCGATGCGCAAGGCCGTCGACGCGGCGATCGAAAAGCTCGGCGGCGAGCCGATCCCGATCGAGAGCGGCATGATCGAAGTGGAGGAGGCGTCCGTCGTCGATCTCCCAAAGCGAAAGAGTCGAGCCGGTTGGTTGCTCGCGCTCGTCGTGCTCGCGCTCGCGGGGGTGGGCGCGAAGGTCGCGTGGGACCGCGGCCTTTTGTCGGCGATTTCGCCGCTCACCGGCGCCACCGACTCCGGCGAGGCGCCGACGGCCGCCACGACCGCGAGCCTCGCCCCCAACGTCGACGAGCCCGAAGCGTCGACCGATGCGAACGCCGGCGCCGACGGCAGCTCCGATTCGTCGGTCGCGGGCGACTCCTCCGCCGGCCTCGACGCCGAGGCGAGCGACGCCGACGTCGAGGATGCGATCGGCCTGGGCGGGTCGGAGTCCGACGCCGAGGCGACGGCCGCGCACCTCGGGTCGCGCGACGCGGCCGCGGACGCGCCGCACCGCCCGAAGCACGACGCGGGGACGCACACGCCTACTCATCACCGCCCGCCGCACCACCGCAAGGGCACGACGCTGCGACGGTGAGCAGCCCGGCGGCTACTGCTCCACGACGAACTCGACGCGCCGGTTCTTCGCGCGGCTCGCCTCGTCCCTTCCACGGGCGAGCGGCCGATCCGGACCGTAGCCCTCCGACGTGAGCCGGTCGGGCTTCACGTGGCGCGAGATGAGGTACTCGCGCACCGCGGCGGCGCGGCGGCGGCTGAGGTCCATGTTGAGCTCGCGCGTGCCGACCTCGTCGGTGTGGCCCTCGATGCGGATGCGCTTGATCTCCGGGTGGGCGCGGAGCATCAGCGCGACCTGGTTGAGGATCGAGTACGAGTCGCGATCGATGCGTGCCGAGCCGGTCTCGAAGTTGACGTTCTTGAGGATGGAGATGCGCCCGCCTTCGATGATGACCTGCGCGGGGCCCTCGTCGGGGCAGCCGTCGTCGTCCTTGTAGCCGTTGATGGTCTCCTTCTGAGTCGGACACTTGTCCTCGTCGTCGGGGACGCCATCGTGGTCGGAGTCTTCTTCGGGGCAGCCGTCGTCGTCCTCGACGCCGTCGCGATCCTCGGCCGTGTCCGGGCACTTGTCGCGATCGTCGGGCACGCCGTCGTGATCGCGGTCGTGAGCCACCGGATGAAACCGCACGCCGACGAACCCGCGCACCAGCGGTATGCCGTAACCGGCGATCATGCCGATGCCCGCTCCCGCCTGGATCTCCCACTCGTCGCTGGGATCGATGCGCACGTACGGCAGTGCTTCGAGCGGCGCCTCGGCGACGGTCCAGCCGGTCCTGACGGGCTCGAGCCCGACGGCGCCGTTCGCCTCCGCGCCGATCTCGACCTTGCCGGCGTACCCGCCGAAGCGGTAGCCGATGCCGCCCGCGTAGACGAACTCGCTGCCCGCGGTCACGTCGTAGAAGTACGTGTGCTCCCGGAGCAGGACGCCGGCGTTCAAGCCCAGCCGGAACGACCCGGTCCGGCCGAAGCGGTGATCGAGCACCAGGCGCGGCGCGAACACGGGGATTCGCGTCCCTCCCGCGTAGTCGCCCGCGTGCGTCGGCGCGCGCACCTCGGCGACCAGCGCGAGGCCGACGACCTTCTTGTCGTCGAGGATGCGGAGCTTCGGCACCACGCGCACGTCGCCGAGCCCCGCGAACGAGGGCGTCGTCGGATCGCCGGTCTGGACGAGGAAGAAAGGCACGTCGAGACCGAGCGAGAACGGCTTCGCGATCGTGACCGAGGCCAATACGTCGAAGCCGAGCCGTCCGCTGATGAAGCGCTGCGTGACCCCCGTCCCCGAGTTCACCTCGACGAGGGTGTTGCGCGCGTACTGCGCGAACACGCCGAGCTCCCAAGGATCTTCGGTGTCGTGGAGGCCCGAGCCCTCGGCGTTCACCCAGCCGTCGGGCGTGACGGCCGGCTTGAACCGCTCCGCGTCGACGCACGGATCGGTCGGCGTGGCGCACTCCGCGGATGCCAGCCGCGACGCGAGCATGGTTACAGCGGTGCCGAACAGCAGGACGGAGCGCTTCATCCTCGCCGCGTTCGCCGCCTCGAGCCCCACAAGAAGAGCGCGCCGAGGAAGAACATCAGGACCTTCGGGTTGGGCGCGCCGGACGCGGCGCAGTTGAAGGCGCCGCCCTCGACGTGCGAGCCCGCGGGCAGGCCGCCGTCGCCGCCGCCGCCGCCCGTGCTCGGGACACACGCGCCGTTCGGCGCGCACGTCATGCCGGCGCCGCACTGGTTTTGGCCTTGCGTGCACGCGACGCACGCGTTGCCGACGCACACGAGGCCGTTCGGGCAGTTCGCGTTGGTGGTGCACGACCCGCCGCCCGTGGGGACGCACCGACCGTCGGCCGTGCACGTCATGTTCGCCGGACAGTCCGCTGCCGTCACGCACGTCGGCGCGAGCACGCACTGCCCGTTGGAGCACACGCCGCCCTGCGGGCACTGCGCGTCGCTGGTGCACCCGGCCGGCGGGATGAGGATCGTGGGGATGCCGTTCGTCTGCGCCGGCACGCACGTCGTCGAGACCGACATGTCGAGATCGGACGGACCGCTCGACGCGGCCGACCGGACGTAGAGGTTGGCGTCGCACGTCGGCGTGAGCCCCACGATCGACAGGAGCACGTTGCCCTGGACGTAGCCGTGGTCGCCCGCGCCGATGCGGATCGGGTCGATGTCCTGGCCGGTCTCCGCGGCGGTGTCGTTCGGCTGGGTAGCGACCGTCACGTAGCTCTGCGTCGATTGTTGCCACGTCCACACCGCGGCGATGGTCCCGTTGCCGGCCAGGCCGAGCACGTACTCGTAGCCGCGGGGCGAGCTCTCGGTCGTGAACTGCGGGCTGAGGACGCTCGATACCGTGCCACCGCCGGTGGCCGTGTTCTTGTCGGCGTCGATGAAGACGTACACCGTGACGCTGGTGTCGATGGCCGAGGCGTTCGACACGTACACGCGCGCCCAGAATCGGCTTTGATCGGCGGCCGCGTACGCCGTACGCAGATCGCGTTGCTGCTCCGGCACGAGGAACGTCGGGAGGCCGTCGCCCCACACGTCTTCGGCGCCGTAGATCCAGCTGGTCTCGCCGGTCTTGTCGATCGAAAAGATCTGCCCCAGACGAGGCGTCGTGCCCTGCGACCACGTCGCCGCGCTCGCGTCGCGCACGAACGCGGACGCCGCGATCGCAATGGCAGTGGCAAGAGCGCGGTTCCCCTTCACGATTCCCCGATAGTACCGAGGCCCCGGCCGACGCGACAATAAATGCGCGAGCGCGCTCATGGCTGCCTGACTGGGCGGACTCCGCGGTACTCGGAGGCCCCCGCGTGAGGAGGTTCGAGCTGCGCGCGAATGGCGTCGAGGATCGTCCATCCCCACACCGGCTTCGGAAGGACCAGCGACGCAGGTGCGTCGGGCGAAGGGAGCGAGAGGAGCGACGCCGGGTCCGCCGTCACCAGGACGACCAGCACCCTGGGCAGACGCGCGCGAAGCACGGTCAGCGCCGCCGCCACCTCCGTGGCGCGAAAGTCGTCCGCGAAGAACACGACGGCCGCCGCGGACGGCGGAACCGTGTCCGCCGCTCGCTCGATGCTGCGCGTGAGGTGAATCGAGACGCCTGCGCGACGCAGATACGCCTCCACGATCGGCTCGGTGTTCTTCGAGACGATCGTGACGCCGAGCGCGCGGCGCTTTTGACGCGGGATCACGGTGTTCTTCGTGCCCCCGCGGGGCCGGCAGGTTGCGCAAATCGTGCCTTTACAGTGCACGCTGGCCCGCGACCGTCGCTTCGAATTCGGCCTATGCCTATGATGGGGCGCAATGTCCAGCGGCCCCGCTCAGACGAAGAAACGGCGCGTCGTGATCGTCGAGGACGACCTGGACCTCGTCGAGCTTCTCAAGGAGATGCTCGAAGACGAGGGTCACGAGGTCTCGACCGCGACCGACGGGCGAGCCGCGGTCGCGCTGATCCAGTCGACGCGTCCGGACGTCGTCCTCTGCGACGTCGGGCTCCCCGGCTTCGACGGGCACGAGGTCGCGCGCGCGGTTCGCAGCGACCCCACGCTCGCGAGCACACGCCTGATCGCGCTCTCGGGTTGGACTCGCCCCCAGGACGTCGCGCGGGCGAGGGCCTCTGGCTTCGACCTCGTGCTGGGGAAGCCGCTCGGCATGGACTCGGTCATCGCCGAGGTCGAGCGGTCGAGCGCCTAGAGCAGAAGTCGCTTGAACCGACCGAGTCTTGACCGAGAGCGTCGACATGCGGCAGCGAGACGCCGCGGCCGAGCCGCCGCGTTGCAGCCATCAACTCGAGTGGTCTGCCGAGTAGGCGACGACGACGGCGGCGCGCGTCACGCGCACTTCTGGGCGACCACGACCTTGTAGGTGTCCGTGCCGTCGACCATGTTGTCGTAGAGCTTGGTCCCGGGGTTGCGGCAGAAGTTCTTGAACACCTGCTCCGCCTCGTGGCGCTTCTTCGGGCCGAGGAGCGGGATGCGGAAGGCGTGGAACCTCTCGATGACCTGATCGACGAACGCGTCGACGCGCCGCCGGTCTTCGTCGCGCGCGCGCACCGCTTCCTTGGTCACGTCGCGGACCTCGATGACGCGCATGCCGATGGATTCCAGGTGGTCGAAGCACGGCTGCCACGTGCTGTTCGGGATGGCGTTGCCCCATACGAGCAGCCCGTCCTTGCGGAGCAGGCGACGCGCCGTCCCGAAGAAGCGCTTGTCCTCGTCGGTGACGCAACCGGCCATCTCGGTGACGTGCGTCTCGTTGACGGCGACGAAATCGGCGACGCCGTCGTCCAGCTCGAGCGAGGTGGCGTCCGCGCACCGCGCGACGAGGCGACCTCCGAGCTCGGGGACGTACTTCCGCTCGCACGTCCGGATCGCCGCCTGCTGCATGTCGACGGCCTCGTACGTGCACTCCGGCAGCACGCGGGCGCACACCTCGTGCGCGCCGGCGCCGGTGCCGCATCCCATCTCGACGACGTGTACGCGGCCGCCGGCGTCGCGGATGCGACGGCGAGGCAAGTCCGACGCGTACAGGCCCGTGTACGCGTTCTTGCCGAAGCGCTGTGGGTCGCTGTCCACCGTCGGGGACGCGCCCCACTCCTCGGGCCACGCGTAGCCCCACGTGTTGAACGTGAGCTCGTAGCGCTGGCCGGTCTCGCTGCGCACGTTACCCATCGATCGATAGAGCGCATACAGGAGCGAGTAGACGGAGCGCTTGTCATAGTCTTCCTCGGCGATGTCGCCGTTCGAGAGAGAGACCTTGTCGCCGTCGTTGGCGAAGCCGCTCAGCACCCACGCGCCGAAGATGAGTTGCAGCTGTGTCTTGGTGTAGTCCGCGTGTCGGTCGAGAGCCTTGAAAATATCCATCGTGTCTCCAGGCGCGCAATTTGCGACTTCGCTCCACGCGGCGCCGAGGAAACAGGGTCATACGTTCGTCATCGAGCTCAGCACCCATGACGACTTCGACCGCACGATGGGCGCCTTCTTCGTTGCGTCCGTGACGCATCGGCCGCATGCTGTGCAGCAGGCAAGTCCGCAAAGACACGACGCCTCTCGCCCTCGGGAACGCGATTCGCGCATTGCGCATGAGTCACATCGGAGCGAGACGACCATGGCGAAGAACGACCCAGAAGCGACGCGAATCACCCAGCAGTACCGCGATCGCGAGCAGCGCATGATCTACGAGCTGCGCTGCGGTACCTCGGCGCTGGTGTTGCGCGCGTCGCAGAGCGCCGACGACACGGCGGGGTGGCGCTTCGAGGCGCACCCCATGGCGTCTCCGCAGCTCGTCGTCGTCGGCTCATGGGGCGCCACGCGCTCGGACGCGTTCCGCGCCGTCCGCGAGCTATGGCTCGAGAAGGGGCCGTCGCTGGGCCTGGCGATCCTCGATTGGGACAAGGTCGCTTCGGCCCTCGCGGCGGTGCGCGCGCTCTAGTTCACCGTGCGCGATTCGGCTACGCCGAACCGCGCCGGGGGATGCTCATCCCCCGCGCCGCCGAAGTGAATTCGGCGGCTGCCCCCTTGCTTCGCGTTCGCGAACGCTCATCCAGTCGACGGCGCGGGGTCAGAAGCGGCGGCGGCGGCCGCGAGGCCCGCGCCCTTCGCCCGGCATGAGCGGGCGGGCGGCGCGCGTCTCGAACGCGAGGGGCTCGGGGGTGCGAATCGTCGTGCCGTCGCTCTCCGTCGCCGGCAGGCGCTTCTTGATGAAGCGCTCGATGTCATTGAGCAGGCCTCGCTCCTCGAGACCGCAGAACGAGATGGCTCGCCCGACGGCCCCGGCGCGACCGGTGCGGCCGATGCGGTGCACGTAGCTCTCCGCGACGTTCGGCAGGTCGTAGTTGATGACGTGCGAGATGCCGTCGACGTCGATTCCGCGCGCGGCCACGTCCGTGGCGACGAGCACGCGCGTGGTGCCGCGCTTGAACGCATCGAGCGCGCGCTCGCGTGCGCCTTGCGACTTGTTGCCGTGGATGGCGGCCGAGCCGATGCCCGCGCGATCGAGTTGCTCGCACAGGCGGTTGGCGCCGTGCTTGGTCCGGGTGAAGACGATGGCTCGCGACACGTTCTCGTCGGCGAGGACCTTCTCGAGCAGGGCACGCTTGGCGGCCCGCTCGACGAAGACGACGGACTGCTCGACGTGCTCGGCGGTGGTGACCGCGGGCTCGATCGACACGCGGACCGGATCGCGGAGCAGGCTGCGCGCGAGCGACTCGATCGACGACGGGATCGTCGCCGAGAAGAGCATCGTCTGGCGAGCGGCGGGGAGCACCGCGCAGACGCGACGCACGTCGTGGACGAAGCCCATGTCGAGCATGCGGTCGGCCTCGTCGAGGACGAAATGCGTGATGTCCGAGAGCCGCACGAAGCCCTGTTGCATGAGATCCAGCAGCCGGCCGGGCGTGGCGACGAGGATGGCGGGGCGGGCGCGAAGGTCGCGTTCCTGACGGTGCTGGCTGACGCCGCCGTAGACGACGCTGTAGCCGATGCCCACGTAGCGGCCGTAGACCGAGATGCGCTCGCCGATCTGCGCGGCGAGCTCACGCGTCGGCGTGAGGATGAGCGCCTGGATGCGGCCGGTCGGCGGAGCCTTGGCGAGGTGCTGGAGGATCGGCAGGACGAACGCGGCCGTCTTGCCGGTGCCCGTCTGCGCGCACGCGAGCACGTCGCGGCCCGCGAGCACGTGCGGAACGACCTCGCTCTGCACGGGAGTCGGCTGCGGGTAGCCCTCGTCGAGCACCCCGCGTAGCAGCGCCGCCGTGAGGCCGAGCGCCGCGAATGGCGAGGCGGCGATGCTCGCCTCGATCTCCGGCGTCATGGGCGACGGCGGCGGCGGCGCCGCCGCGATGGCGGGCTCGCGATCGTGATCGTTGTGAGCGGGGGCAGAGTGTGAACGGGACTGGGGCGAGCGCCGGTTGCGGCGTCGCGGACGAAACGTATTCAATGGGACAGTTGCTCTCTGCGGCAGCACCTCGAAAGGTGCTCAAAAAAAAAGGCCGTTCCTCGCTGCCGCGGGTCGGAAGGGCAGGACGCGGCGCAAGTGCCGCGTCACGGGGCGCGCTCCTGGCGGCGACTCTCGTCACCCTGCGCAGCGCGCATCGCACCGAAGTGCTCTCCACGACGAAGCAGCGAGCCTTTCCGGTCGCCGGCGATGCCGTGAACGGGGGAGATGTATACCGGAAGCGAGCCCTGCGCAAGTTGGCTCTCCCAGACACCCGTTTCTTTGCCCTCGCCGAACCGGCTCTGCAGCGGCACCTCGGCAGCACGCATGATGAGGTTTGGCGCCCCCTGCGTGGCATGTCCGGTGCCTCTGAATGCTTTGCGTCCATCGAGACGCACCCACCTGGAGAGCCGCCATGTCCACCACCGTCATGTTCATCCATGGAGCCTGGCTCACCCCTGCGGCGTGGGATCTCTTCCGAGGCCGCTTCGAGCAGAGAGGCTTCCGCACGGTCGCGCCCGCGTGGCCTTACGAGGACGTTCCGATCGAACAGCTCCGCCGCGAGGCGTCTCCCGGCGTACGCACGCTGACGATCAAGCAGATCGTCGACCACTACGCCGCCAAGATGCGCGCGCTGCCCGAGCGGCCCATCCTCGTGGGTCACGGCCTCGGCGGGCTCATCGTGCAGATGCTGCTCGACCGGGGCCTCGGCGCGGCCGGCGTCGCGATCGATCCGGCGCCCATCCGTGGCGTCCTTCCGACGAAACACGCGCTCCGGTCGGCGCTGCCGAACGTCATGCACTGGAACAGCTGGAACAAAGTCGTGTCGATGCCCTTCGAGCGTTTTGCAGCCGACTTCGCGCAGACGCTGCCTCCGGACGAGATGCGCGCCGCGTACGACCGATACGTCGTACCCGCTCCGGGCCTTCTGTACTGGGAGACGGCGTTCAGCTTCGGCAACAAGGTCGACGTCCGCAACCCCGATCGCCCGCCGCTGTTGCTCGTCGCCGGCGAGGCCGATCGCACGATCGAGCCCTCGATGGTGCGCGCCACCTACGACCTGCAGAAGGAGTCTCGCGCGGAGACCACGTTCAAGGCCTTCCCGAACCGGTCTCACCTCTGCATCGTCGAGCCGGGCTGGCAGGAGATCGCCGACTACGTGGTCGACTGGGTGAACCAGCTCGCGCCAGCCGAGGATCTCGAGCCGATTCACTTCATGCCGCCGCCGGTCGAACCTCGGTCGCCCGGCGCGCCAGCCCGCAGCTAGCGCGAGCCCCGATCGAGGGCCCACGAGCTACTCGCCAAGCCGAATAAACCATGCTCAATTGAGCCGCGTCGTGGGGAAAAGACTCTGCTTTCTCTTGTTCATCGCGCTCACGGTCGCGACGGCCCACGCGGCGTTCGCCGACGACGCGGCGCAGGCCCGGCAACTCAAGTCGCAGGGCGACGCGGCGATGGACTCGCTGCACTACGACGAGGCGCTCGCCGCGTACAAGGCGGCATACGACCTCTCGCACGACCCCGCGATCCTCTACAACATGGGCCAGGTGCGGCGCGCGCGCAGCGAGTACCCGGAAGCGCTCGACGCGCTCGAGGCGTTCGACCGAGACGCGCCGCCGGAGCTCAAGGCGCGCGTGCCGACGCTCGCGCAGATCATCGCCGAGGTCCGCTCGAAGGTCGCGACGATCACCGTCACCGCGGACGTCGCAGGTGCGCGCGTGCTCGTGCGCGATCGCGTCGTCGGCACGACGCCGCTGCCGGGCCCGGTCCGCGTGGGCGCCGGCAAGGCGCGCGTGGAGATCGACACCGACGGCCGCCTCCCCTACCGCAAGGAGGTCGACCTCGCGGGCGGCAGCGTGACCGTGATCGACGCCAAGCTGGAGACGCCGGAGGCGCACGGCGTCCTGGTCGTCCACGCGAACGCGGGCGCGTCGGTATTCGTCGACGGCGCGCCGGTCGGCAACGCCCCGGTCGAGGTGTCGGTCGGCACCGGGACGCACAAGGTGCTCGTGAAGCGCGAGGGGTTCGACGACAACGCGAGCTCCGCGGTCGTCCGTGCCGGCGAGCGGCGCGAGCTCGACGTCACCCTCGCGGCCAAGAGCTCAATCGCCGGCAAGTGGTGGTTCTGGACGGCCATCGGCGTCGTCGTCGTGGGCGGCGCGGTCGCCACCGCGCTCGCGGTGACGCTGCCGCGCAGCGCGGACGCCGGCAACGGCTTCCAGCCCGGCACGCTCGGAGCGCCCCTCCGATGGTGAGGCGCGCCGCGCTGACGGCCTTTGCGCTGGTCGCCGTCTACGTCGGCTGTCACGAGCCGACGGAGATGATCGTGCACGTGACGACGAGCTTCGATTGCTCGCTGCTCGGCGGTAACCCGGTGGGCATCCGCTTCGGGACGTCGGCTCCGCTCACCGGAGCGACGTCGGCGGTTTCGAAGGCGTGCGCCAGCCGCGACGTCGGCTCGCTCGTCCTGACGCCGTCGGCCCGCTACGACGGCCAGAGCCTCACGGTGGAGGCGATCACGGCGCTCGCCCCCGCGACGCTCGACGGCGACGGACTTTGCGCGGAGGGTACCCCCGGTTGCATCCACGCACGGCGCTCGCTCCCCTACCTCTCGGGCAGCGCGATCACGGTGCCGATCGAGCTGCAGGCGTCGTGCGCGGGCGTGCCGTGCGCGGCGAACGAGACGTGCGTCAACGCGGCGTGCGTTTCATCGAACGTCGACCCGAGCCAGTGCAAGACGGACTGCTCGCTCGGAAGCGACGGCGGCACCGACGCGGGGACCGACGGCCCTGTCGCGGACGCCGGGCCGACTCCGGCCGCGTGCGGCGACATGTCCGGCCTGCTCCCCAAGGCGGCGCTCCCGATGGCCCTCTATTGCCCGGGCCACGTCGGCTACAGCGCGTCGTATACGGGCCCATCGGCGACGCCATCCATCACGCACACCTTCCCGACCGGCCTCACCGGGCCACAGATGGCGGTGCCGGCCCAGGTCGTCATCGACGAGAACGACGACGTCTACTTCCTGACGCTGGACGGCAAGCTCCACGCCTTCTCCGCCCGCACGGGCTCCGAGAAATGGCCGTCGCTCGTGTTGCAGGCGACGCCGCTGAACCAGGGCCTGGGGTCGGTCGTCCTCGCCTCGGACGGCACGATCTACGCCGCAAGCGACACCCAGGTCTTCGCCGTGAGCCGGACGACGGGCAAGCAGACGGGCGTCATCACGGTCAAGAACAGCGTGCGCTCGACGCTCACGCCCGGGCCGCTCGGGCTCTACTTCAGCGGACCGGTCGCCCAAATCGATACGCTCAAGTTGAACCCGCTCGCGTTGTGGATCTCCTCGGCCCAGGCCAACGCGGGGATCGACGGCGTCGCGCCGATGATCGTCGGCGGCACCGTCTGGGTCGGCGACAACCTCGGCGAAGCGGTCCCCTACGTCGCCTCGTCGCTCGCTCCCTTGACGCCGGTCTCGCTCAACCAGAACAACGCGACCCCGAGCACGATGAGCGCCGCCCCCGACGGCACGACCATGCGCACCTGCTACATCGGTACCGGCGAAGGCGGAAGCGAAGGCAGGGTCGCTGCCTTCGGCTCCTCCGGGGTGACGTGGACGAAGGCCGCCGGCTCCGCCGTCGTCTGCTACATCGCCGCGGTTTTGAACGACGGGACGACGCTCTACACGGACGACAACCGCTCCCTCTACGCGTTCGGCGCCGATGGCTCGACGGTGACGAAGTACCCGGGCAAAGGTCCCAACTACCCCGCCGCCGACGTGAACCGCGTGGTCTACACACTCGACGCGCAGGGCTACCTCGCCGCGTACTCGTCGCCCACGCAAACCCTCTGGAGCTCTGCCATCACCATCAATCCCTGGGCGATCTACGTCGGCACCGATCACGACCTCATCGCCGTGATGGACTCGGAGATCGACGTCCTCAAGTAGGCCGAGCTGGCGTGGCAGTTGCACGTCTACCGTGCACGAGGTCCGTCATGATGATCGGGTTGATCGTAGGGTTGGCATTCCTCCTCGTCGCCTGGCGCGTCTTCAGCTCGAAGCCCGAGAACGTGGAGTCGAACGAGGAGAAGCTCGAGCGCGAGCACGACAGCGGGCTCATCGACGACGAGGAGTACATCCACAAGAAGGCCGCGTTGCCCCACTGAGCGACGGAGGCCACGTCACGCCCGTGGTCGCGCTACACTGTGTTCGTGGCTGAGCCGCTGATGGTCGTCGACCGTTACGCCCTCTACGACCCGATCGCGTCGGGCGGGATGGGGACTGTGCACCTAGGCCGCGTGCTCGGCTCGGTCGGCTTCACGCGCACGGTGGCGATCAAGCGTCTCAGGTCGCAGTACGCCGCGAACCCCTCGTTCGTCTCCAGCTTCGTCGACGAGGCCCGGCTCACCGCGCGGGTGCGTCACCCGAACGTCGTCCCGCCGCTCGACGTCGTCGCGACCGGCGGCGAGCTGTTCCTCGTCATGGAGTACGTCCACGGCGAGACCGCCTCCGCGCTCGCCAGGGCGCTCGCGTC
>DATIQP010000565.1:0-6443 GCA_035470765.1 Polyangiaceae bacterium
AGGCGCGAGACGCCGATGCCGTAGCAGCCCATGATGATCGGCTTGCTCGCCTGCGCCTCGTCGAGGAACGTGGCGCCCATCTTGGCCGAGTAGTGGGTGCCGAGGATGAAGATGTGCCCCGCCTCGATGCCCTTGTACGCCTGGAGCCGGCCGCCCTCGCAGCGCGGGCAGAGATCGCCGCTCTGCGCGAGCCGGAGGTCGAGCACGTCGGCTTCGAAGTCGCGGCCGTGGTTGACGTTGATGATGTGGTGGTCGGTCTCGTTGGCGCCCGAGACGCCGTTGCGCACGAGCGCGGCGGAACGGTCGATGTAGATCTTGCCCTTGAAGCCGACCGGGCCCGCGTAGCCGACGTCGGCCCCGGTGGCGGCCTTCACGTCCGCCTCGGTCGCGAGGAAGACCTCGCCCACGCCGAGCGCGCGCGCGAGCTTGATCTCGTTGAGCTCGTGGTCGCCGCGCATCACGACCATCACGGTCGCGGCCTTCTTGGGGTCGCCGCTCTCGTCCGGCACCGTGTAGAGCAGCGACTTGAGCATGTCGCTGGGCTTCACGTTCAGGAACTTCGAGACCTCCTCGATCGTGCGCTGGCCTGGCGTCTCCACCTTGATCAGGCGCACGGTGGTCGCCATCGCCCGGCGACCCGGGTCGATGGTCTTCACCTCGGCGACCTCGACGTTGGCCGCGTAGTCGCACTTGTCGCAGGCCACGATCGCGTCCTCGCCGGAGTCGACGAGCACCTGGAACTCCGCGCTCGTCTTGCCGCCCATCGCGCCGCTGTCGGCCGCGACCATGCGGAAGCGCAGCCCCATCCGCTCGAAGATGCGCGTGTAGGCGTCGCGCATCTGCACGTAGCTCGCGAGCGCGCCCTCCTCCGAGATGTCGAACGAGTACGCGTCCTTCATCAGGAACTCGCGGCAGCGCAGCAGGCCCGCGCGCGGGCGGGGCTCGTCGCGGAACTTCGTCTGGATCTGGTAGAGGTTCTTCGGCATGTCGCGCCAGCTCCGGATCTCGCGGCGCGCGATGTCGGTCACGATCTCCTCGTGGGTGGGCGCGAGGTTGTAGTCGCCGCCCTTGCGGTCGCGCAGGCGGAAGAGCACGTCGCCGTAGACGTCCCAGCGGCCCGTCTCCTTGTAGTACTCGCCGGGCAAGAGCACCGGCATCAGGATCTCCTGCCCTCCGGCGCGGTCCATCTCCTCGCGGACGATGTGCTCGACGCGGCGGAGCACGCGCAGACCGAGCGGCAGGAAGTCGTAGATGCCGGCGCCGACGCGGCGGATGTAGCCGCCTCGCAGCAAGAACGCGTGGCTGGCGCTGGTCGCGTCTTGGGGCGCTTCTTTGAGCGTGGGAATGAGCGCGCGGGAAAAGAGCATGGCGGCGACTGGATAGCACGCCTTCGGCCCCCGCGTGAGCCGCACGCGCGGCCGGATTGCGCGCCTTCGGTCCGAGGGGGGCAACCTCTGCATGACTGTCATGCGGGTTCTGCGCCCTGGCGCACGGTCGGCGACGAGCGCGCGGGCCGATTTCGGGCGAATGTGGGGTCGGCACCATCCTTGTAAGAGCGCCGCCGCCAATCAACAAACCAAAGGGAGGTGCGTGATGGCTATGGACAACATCGGTCTGGTTCGTCGTTTCGTGGATGAGGTCTGGAACAAGGGAAACCTTTCGGTCATCGACGAGATCGTGTCGCCGAAGCTGAAGACGCACGACCCGCTGATGAAGGACGTCGAAGGGATCGACTCCGCCAAGCAGCACGTTCGCATGTTCCGCACGGCGTTCCCCGACCTCAACGTGACGATCGACGACATCGGCGCGGTGGGCGACAAGGTCTACGTGCGCTGGACCACGACCGGCACGCACAAGGGCTCGCTCCTGGGCCTCACCCCCACGAACCGCCGGGGCATGGTCAGCGGGATCACCATCAACCGCTTCGAGGGCGGCAAGCTGGTCGAGGAGCACTGGGGCTGGGACATCTACGGCATGCTCGAGAGCCTCGGCCTGGTGCCGACGCTCGAGAAGTTCGCGAAGAGCCAGCCGCAACCGACCGCGCGCGCCTGAGGGCGCGACCCGCTGCCGGCCGGTGCTCGCTCATGGCGCCGGCCGGCGGACGGGGCTTCACTCGCCCGTCTTGCCTTTTTGCACCAGCGCGCTCCACGTGTCCTTGAGCGTGATGGTGCGGTTGAACACGAGCGCGCCCGGCGCGCTGTCGGGGTCGACGACGAAGTAGCCGACGCGTTCGAACTGCACGCGCTCGAGCGGCTTCTTGCCCTCCAGGCTCGGCTCCACCTTGCAGCCCTTCAGCGCCTCGAGCGAATTCGGGTTGAGGGCCTCGAGGAAGTCCTCGGCGTGGGTCGGGTTCTCGTCCTTGAAGAGCCGGTCGTAGAGGCGCACCTCGGCGTCCTTGGCGTGCTCGGCCGAGACCCAGTGGATGGTGCCCTTGATCTTGCGGCCGTCCTTGGGCTGACCGCCGACGGCGTCGGGATCGTAGGTGCAGACCACCTTCTGGATCGCGCCGCTCGCGTCCTTGACGACCTCCTTGCACTTCACGATCGTCGCCCAGCGCAGGCGCACCTCCGCGCCCGGGGCGAGCCTGAAGTACTTCTTCGGCGGGCTCTCCATGAAGTCGTCCTGCTCGATGAACAGGCGCTTGCCGAACGGGACCTTGCGGCTGCCCGCCTCCGGCCTCTCGGGATCGTAGGGGGCGTCGAGCCAGTCGACCTTGCCCTCGGGCCAGTTCTCGATCTCGATCTCGAGCGGGCGGAGCACGCCCATGACGCGAGGCGAGGTCGCGTTGAGATCCTCGCGAAGCGTGTGCTCGAGCAGCGAGATGTCGACGACGCTGTCGCGCGTGGAGACGCCGACGCGCTCGCAGAACTTCCGCAGCGCGCTCGCGGTGTAGCCGCGGCGGCGAAGGCCGGCGAGCGTGGGCATGCGCGGATCGTCCCAGCCGCGGACGTGCTTCTCCTCGACGAGCTGCCGGAGCTTGCGCTTGCTGAACATCATGTACGTGATGATGAGCTTGGCGAACTCGATCTGCTCCGGGTGCGTCTGCAGGAGGCGACCCTCGCCGACGGCGTCGCCGCCCCCGGCGGCGCAAACGGCATCGATGAACCAGTGGTAGAGCGGGCGGTGGTTGACGAACTCGAGCGTGCAGATCGAGTGGGTCACGCCCTCGATCGCGTCCGACAGGCCGTGGGCGAAGTCGTACATCGGGTAGATGCACCACTTGTCGCCGGTGCGGTGATGGCGCGCGTGGCGGATGCGGTACATGAGCGGGTCGCGCATCTTCACGTCGGTCGACGCCATGTCGATCTTCGCGCGAAGGACGTGCTCGCCGTCCTTGAACTCGCCCTTGCGCATGCGCCGGAGCAGCTCGAGGTTCTCGGCGACGCCGCGATCGCGGAACGGGCTGTTCGTCCCCGGCTCGTGGAAGCTCCCGCGGCCCAGGCGTATCTGCTCCTCGTTCTGGCTGTCGACGTACGCGAGGCCCTTGTTCACGAGCAGCTCGGCGAACTCGTAGAGCTTCTCGAAGTAATCCGAGGCGTAGTACTCGCGCTCCGCCCACTCGTAGCCGAGCCAGCGCACGTCGGCCTTGATCGACTCGACGTACTCGACGTCCTCCACCTCGGGGTTGGTGTCGTCGAAGCGGAGGTTGCACTTGCCCTGCGGCGCGAGCGCGGCGATCCCGAAGTTGAGGACGATCGACTTGGCGTGGCCGATGTGCAGGTAGCCGTTCGGCTCGGGCGGGAAGCGCGTCATCAGGCGGCCGCCGTGCTTTCCCTTGGCGAGGTCGTCCAGGGCGACGTCCTCGATGAAGTTTCCGGGCTGCTCGCCGCGCGGCGTGGGTTGGGTCGTCATGGGCGAGAGAGGATGTGTCGACGCCGGCTCGGGCGCAAGCCCGATGCGCCGGCTCAGAGGCGCTCGATCCCCGCGAGAAAGTGGCGCCCGGGCCCGAGCTCGTAGACGTGAGCGCGAAGGACGGTGGTGCGGCCCAGCTCGGTACGGACGACTCGCACGACGGCGTAGGCCGACCCGTGCGGCAATCCGACGCACACGCGGTCGCCGGTGCGCTCGGCAGCGGGGCCGTAGGCGACGTCGTCGGGTCGCGAGAGCTTCGTCGCGAGGCCGAGGTCGGTCGCGCAGAGGCGGTCGCCCTCGATCGCCAGGTCGGCGAGCGGCGAGCACTCGTCGAACGACGCACGCAGGATCTTGTCGCGGCGGCCCGCGAGGACGTCGACGAGGCGCGCCTCCTCGGCGGCGTGGCTCAGACGGCCGGCGCGCACGGCGACGCGGAGGTGCGCTACGCCGACGCGGGCGATCTTCCGCGCCATCCACCCGCGGTCCGCGCGCTCCGCTCGGATCCAGCGGACCATCGGCGTGAGCGCCGAGAACCCCAAGGCGTCGAAGTGCGCGACATCGTAGTGGCCGAGGTTCGGGAACCGCGGATCGGGCTGGACGTCGTCCCACGGGTGCCGCAAGAGGCCCAAGGTGAAGAGGTCCTCGAGCATCACGGGGACGTTCGAGACCGAGACGAAGCCCTTGCGGTTCTCCCGAAACGCCATGGGCAGCGAGATCGCGCCGAGCGAGTCGCTGAAGTCGAGGAAGTAGTGCACGACGTGGCCGCCCCTCGCGCCGGGCGGGCGCACGAAGCTGTCGAACGAGTTCGGCCCGCGCGAGTCCCAGTGGTCCGCCCACGCCGCGAGGAAATACTCGCCGCGGAGCTCGCGCCGATCCTCGTGGGCGATGACGTCGTTCGCGTCGTCCGCTCGCGTCCCCTCGGCGCGCCAGTTGCCGAGCGGCTCGCCGTCGATGAAGCGGCTGGCGCTGAACCGCATCCGTCCGTCCGCGCCGCGCGTGGCCCTGGTGAACACCTGGGCGAGTCGAGCGGCGGTGAGCGGGGCGGTCTCCCCGGTCGGGAGCTTCTCGTAGGAGCCGCTCGCGAGCCGGAGATCGCCCGGCTCGAGGTAGACGACGTCGTTGCACGGGGCGTTGAACCCGACGGCCCAGTAGAGGCGCGACACGATCGCGTCGGCGGCCGTGCTGATCTCGGGCTCGAAAGGCGCCACCGAGTCGAGCTTGATCACGTACGCCTGCTTGCGAGCGTCCTTGACGACGAACCCGGCGGTCGTCCCGCCGAGCATGGAGCTCTTGATGGTGAACGGCAGGGTCGGGCCCGCGTCGGGGCACGATCCGCGCTCGAGCTGTTCGGGCCGGACGGTCCGGTTGGTGAACCACGTCGAGTCCGGGACCTCGTCGAGCGAGTTGACGTCGTGCGCTTCGCCGCTCGAGCGGAAGGCAAAGCCGCGCGATAGAGGGCCGAGCACGGTCGCGTCCACGGCGTTCGCCGCGTCGGATTCGTCGTCCATCCGCGGCGCGCGCGGGAGGGGTCGATCGTCCGAGTCGCGGGTGATGGGAGGGCGCAGCGCGAATCGCGGCGGCGGCGCTCCGCACGCGCCGAGGGTCGTGGCGGCGACCAGCCACCCGAAGGTGAGGCTCCGCCGACGAGGCGCGACGCCGAGCGCGGTGGGCATGACGCCCGTCGAAATGCGCGTCCCGTGCCAGCGCAGCGACTGCGCGTCCGGGCGTCACAACCCCGAGTCGGTTCCGATGAAGAGGCGGAACGTGTCGACGGCGAAGGGCCGGTCGAACTGCGTCGTCCCGAAGCCGACCATCACCGCGAGCGGCAGCAGGCCCACCCGCCGCGTCCGGAGGCCGATGGCGAACGAGGCGGTGAGCTTCTCGACGTCGAAGTCGTGGAAGTCGCGGGCGAACACGTTGCCGGCGCTCACGACGAGCTGCGCGTCCCCGTCGTACGCGATCGGATAGCGATAGCGCAGCTCGGCCATGACGGCGGCCTCGCCACGGAACCTGCCCCAGTAGAAACCGACGTGGTTCGGCCCGCCGAGCATGGGGAGGTCCGTCAGCGGCACCGGGGCGCCTCCGGTAGGAAGGGTGTCCGCACCGTAGAAGCGCAGGCTGAGCACGCGGCCGGGACGAGAGACCTCGACCGCACCTTGGGCGTCGAGCTCACCCTTGAGAAACGATCGATCGGGCACGACGACGTCTCGCGCATGGGTTGCATTCGCCAGCAGGCGCACACCGCTCGGTTGATCGGGCACCTTCCGCGTGTCGACGCGAAGCGCGGCGGCGAGGATGGCGAGGTGGACATCGTCGAAGCCCGGCAACGTGGCCGTGTCGAAGCGCGTCTCGATGGATGGCTCCGAGGTGCTCGGCCCGAGGTGCTCGCGTCGAAACCCTTCGGAGACCTCGAGGTGCACGTGCTTGCCCGCGTCGAAACCGGCGAAGGCGCCGGCCTCCCACAGGGACTGGGCGTAGCTCACCCTGTCGCCGGACGAGTCGGGACCGAGGCCGTAGAAGGGCCGGTCGTGCCGTCCGACGTGCTGAGTGACGCCCAGCGAGACCGGGCCGCTGCGCCACCGGTCGCGCGC
>DATIQP010000566.1:0-4381 GCA_035470765.1 Polyangiaceae bacterium
GCCTACTTCGTGCGCGGCGTCCTGGCCGGCTAGGAGTCCGTTGCGCTTGCCGCTATGCTCGTGCCATGCGTGCGAGCTCGAAGCGCGCAGCGGCGGCGATGGCGGTCCTGCTCTTCGCGTGCGGATCGCACTTCACCGATCCGCCTCCCGTCTCGACGAGCCCGGGGACGAGCGGCGCCGCGCCGTGGGTCGATCCTTTCATCGGCACCACCGCAGGCAACGCGCCGGATCCCGTGCCGAACGGCGCCGGCGGCTCGACGAACCCGGCGGCCGCGCTCCCCTTCGGCATGGTGCAGTGGGGGCCGGACACGCCGGGAGCCAACCCCGCGGGCTACGAGTGGACGGACACTCGGATCAGCGGCTTCAGCGTCACGCACCTGAGCGGCGCCGGCTGCAACTCGATGCGCGATTTCCCGATCTTCCCCGTCTCCGGGGCGTGGGACCCTTCGGCCGACGCGACGGACGGCTTCTCGCACGACGCGGAGATTGCCTCGCCCGGCTTCTACGAGGTCGTGCTGGCGTCCGGCATCAAGGTCGACATCACCGCCACGCAACGCACGGGGCTCGCGAGGTTCACCTTCCCGCACGATCGCCCGGGGACGCTGCTCGTCGGAGGCAGCCGCACGCACGAAGGCGTCTTCGTCGGCGGCGCGGGGCTCACGCTCCGCGACGACGGCGTCGTGATCGGCCAGCGCACGAACACCCTCTTCTGCGGGACGCCCACCGGATACACGCTCCACTTCGCCGCGCGGTTCGATCGGCCGCCGGTCGACTCGGGCGCGTACGACGTCGACGGCGCGACGGCCGGCGCGAGGCAGTCTTCGGGGACGGGCAACGGTTTGTACCTCGACTTCGACACCTCCAGCAGCGGCGCCGTACAGATGAAGATCGGCCTCTCGTACGTCAGCGACGATGCGGCCCTCGCCAACCTCGACGCGGAGAGCCCGGGCTGGGACTTCGACGCGATCCACACGGCGGCGATCGGCGCCTGGAACGCCGCGCTCGGGCACGTCGCGGTGGAGGGCGGCTCGGACGACGACCGCCGCGAGCTCTACACGGCGCTGTATCACGTGCTGCTCCAGCCGGCCGTGGCGAGCGACGTCGACGGGCGCTTCATGGGCTTCGACGATCAGGTCCACACCGCGAGCGGGTACACGCGCTACCAGAATTTCTCGGGCTGGGACGTCTACCGGTCGTGGATCCAGCTCGTGGCGGCGATCGCGCCGGATCAGGCGAGCGACATCGTTCGCTCGCTCGTCGAGGCCGGCGCGGAGTGCGGCGCGATGCCCAAGTGGGCCATCGCCAACCGAGAAGCCGCCACGATGGTCGGCGATCCCGCGGACCCGTTCGTCGCGAGCGCGTACGCCTTCGGTGCGCGCGGCTTCGACGCGCAGAAGGCGCTCTCGCTGATGATCGAGGCGGCGACGAACCCGGCCGCCGCATGCCAGGGGCACGTCATCCGGCGCGGGCTCGCCGACGAGCTCGTCCGGCAGTACCTCGCGCTCGACGCTCCCCAGCCGGCCATGGGAGTCGCGTCCACCACGGTGGAGTACTCGGTGGACGACTTCTCGATCGCGCAGCTCGCCGCCGCACTCGGTGACGGCGCCACGCACGCCTCGTTCATGACCCGCGCCGGCTGGTGGAAGAACGTCTTCGACGCGAGCCGCACGGCCAACGGCTTCACGGGCTACCTGCAGCCCCGCTACGAGGCGGACGTGAACGGCCAGCCCGCGTTCAAGGACGTCGACGTGACGAGCTACGATCCGCTCGACATCACCGGCTCCAGCGGCTTCATCGAGGGCAACTCGACGCAGTACACCTTCGCCATCCCCCACGATCTGCCCGGTCTCGTCACGGCGCTCGGTGGCGATGCCGCGCTCATCGCTCGCCTCGACCCGTTCTTCACGCAGCTCAACGCCGGGCTGAAGAAGCCCTACTTCTACATCGGCAACGAACCCGGCTTCGTCACGCCGTGGGAGTACGACTTCGTCGGCGCGCCGTACGAGACGCAAGCGGTCGTGCGGCGGGTCTTGCAGCAGACGTTCAGCACGCAGCCCGACGGCCTGCCCGGCAACGACGACCTCGGCGCGCTCTCGGCCTGGCAAGCGTGGGCGATGCTGGGCATGTACCCGGCGATCCCCGCGGTGGGAGGCGTCGTGCTCGGCAGCCCGACCTTCTCCAAGACGACGTTGACGCTCGCCGGCGGTGCGAAGGTCGTCATCGTCGCCAACGGTGCCGCGCCCGGAGCCCCGTACATCCAGAGCCTGATGGTGAACGGCGCGCCCAGCACGAGCACGTGGGTCGACTGGTCGAGCGTGGCGGCAGGCGCAACGATCGAGATGACCCTCGGCGCCGCGCCGAACACTGCGTGGGGAGCAGGCCCCGGCGACCGTCCTCCCGTGTTCAACTGAGTGCCGCAGGCTCGAGGCGAAGCCGAGAGTTCGGATTCGGACGCAAACCAATCAGGACGAGGCGCCGGAGGGCTGCGACCAGGGGGTCGCCGCGAGGAGCTTCCGAGCGCGGGCGCGGGTCGCCTCGTCCAGCTCGGACTTCTCGGCTGCACGGAGCGCCGTCGCGAAGTCCTCGGCCTTCTGGAAGCGCGCGTCGGGCGACTTGGCGAGGCCCACGGCCAGCGCGAGCTCCACGTCCTCGGGGAGGCGGACCACGGCGCTGGGAGCGGCGGGGGCCGTGTGCACGACGTGATAGAGCACCGTCGCGACGTCGTCCCCGACGAACGCGGGTTTGCCGGTCAACGCGCGATACGCGACCGCGGCGAGCGAGTACACGTCGGCGCGGTGGTCGACGCCCTGCAGCTTGGCCTGCTCGGGCGCCATGTACGCGGGCGTTCCGATGAGCGCTCCCTGGGTCAGCGTCTGGCCGGAGCTCTCGAGCCGCGAGACGCCGAAGTCGAGCAGCTTCCAGGAGCGCCCCTTCCCCTCGACCAGCATCAGGTTCTGCGGCTTGAGGTCGCGGTGCACAATCCCGGCCTCGCGGATCGCGACGAGCGCCTTCGCCGCGTGGTCGACGAGCTCCACGACCGCGGAGAGCCGAAGGCGCTGCGTCTGGCGTAGGTGCCACGCGAGATCGTGCCCGACGAGTAGCTCCATGGAGACGTACGGAAGCCCGCTCGGGCCGACGCCGCGGCCTCGCACGCGGGCGACGTGGGGCGACGTCACCCTCTGCGCGAGCTCCGCCTCGCGCTCGAAGCGCTTCACGGCCGCCGGCTCGCTCAGGATGATGGGGTGCAACAGCTTGATCGCGGCGAGCTCGACCGTCGCGTCCTTGGCCTGGCGCTCGGCACGGTACACTTCGCCCATGCCGCCGCGGCCGAGCAGCTCGCCGAGCATCCAGCCGTCCACGGCCTGGCCCGTGTAGCGACCCTCGCCCGGGCGCAGCGCGCGGTCGAGCTCGATGCGCGCCTCCGCGAGGAGGGCTTCCTTCTGCCAGATCTGGCGGTTCGCACGGTCGACGCGGGCGATGGCGGTCTCGGTCGCGCGGCGGCTCGAGCTCGCCAAGAAATACGTCGTCGCGAAGACGACCTGCACCATCACGACGAAGAAGCACTTCCACGGCGTCGCGAGCGCGCCGATCGGCATGGGGCCGAGATCGGGCAAGAGCTTCAGCACGACCCCGAGAGAGAGAAGCCCGTAGAGGAGGGCGCCGGTGCAGAACGTGACGCGCGCGGCCTTCCTGCTCTCGGCGAGGCCGAAGAAGTAGACCCCGAGCGGCAGTACCATGACGGCCGCGGTGAACAGGCCGAAGTAGAAGAGCGCGAGCTCGCCCGTGAGCCCGAGCAGGACGCCCATGAACGTGACGAAGCGCGCGGTGTAGCGCTGCTCGTCGCGGAGCAGGCGGAGCGCGTACACGTCGGCGCCGACCGCGACGAAGCAGATGGCCATGGCGAGCGCGCGGATCGGGCGTGGTCCGGGGACGATGGGCATGAAGGCGGCGGCCACGATGACCATGATCGCCGTGAGCCGATAGAAGGCGCGCGCGCGCTCGACCTCCTCGGAGCGCATGACGACCGTCGTCGCGACGGTGCTTGCCCGGGAGGACTCGAGGGGCGTGCGCCCCGAGCGCGTGCTCGGCGCGGGCTGCGTGCCGCTGGACGAGATCGCGTCGCGCGCCGCCTCGGCGGTCGTGCGATCCGGGGCCGGAGCCATGATGGTTTCGGCGTCCTCCGGTTTGGCCTTGGCCTCCCGGCTCTTCGCTCCGGCGTGATCGCTCATGGGGAGATCGGCCGGCCGGCTCGCAGGTACGAGCCGCGCCCGGTCGGCCACAGCATGCACGATGTCCCCGAGCCGGGCACGGTGAAGACGTCCATTCCGTGGTCGAACGTGGAGACCACGATCTCGAGCTGGCCGTCGCCGTCGAGGTCGGC
>DATIQP010000567.1:0-12819 GCA_035470765.1 Polyangiaceae bacterium
GCAGCCCGAGAACAACATCGCGCGGGGCGCCTACTACGCCCTCGCGAGCGCGCTCTCCGGCACCCAGACGATGGCGCTGTGCTGCTACGACGAGGCGTACACGATCCCGAGCGAGCACGCCGCGGAGCTCGCGCTGCGCACGATGCAGATCCTGATGCTGGAGATCGGCGCGTGCGACACGGTCGATCCGCTCGCGGGCTCGTGGTTCGTGGAGTCGACGACCAACGAGATGGAGGCCAAGATCCTCGCGATCCTGGGCGAGGTGGAGGCGGGAGGCGGGATCGTCCGCGCGGTGGCGGAGGGGCGCGTGCAAGCCGCGGTGAACCGGCAGGCCTATGAGCTCGAGCGACGGCTCGCGCGCGGCGAGGTCCCCAAGGTCGGGGTCAACGTGCTGCGGGACGAGGGAGCCGAGGAGCACCCGGTGGAGCTCCATCCGTACCGCGACGACAAGGCGCGCGCGCAGATCGAGCGCCTCGCGAAGGTGCGGCGGGAGCGGGACGAGGCACGCGTGCGCGCCCTGCTCGACCGCGTGCGGCAGGCCGCGCGCTCGAACGAGAACGTGATGCCGCCGGTCATCGACGCGGTGCGCGCCTACGCCTCGGTGGGCGAGGTGTGCGGGGCGCTGAAGGACGTCTTCGGGAGCTACCATGAGCCGATCCGCTTCTGACCGTCCGCGCCGCGTCGTGCTCTCGGTCGAGCAGGCCCTGAGCATGCCCTACGCGACGATGCGCCTCGCGCAGCTGGGCTGGCGCGTGATCCGCGTCGAGCCGACGCCCGCGGGCGGGCGCACGACGCCGGGAGATCCAAACCGCTACATCGGGCGCCCGGTCGCCGGGGAGGACCGGCGGAGCTACTTCGTCGCGCCGAACGTCGGGAAGGAAGCGATCGCGATCGACCTCAAGACGAAGAGCGGCCAGTCGCTCCTCGCGCGCCTCGTGCGCGAGCTCGCGGTCGACGTCTTCTGCACCAACACGATGCTCTCGCGCCACGACGATCTGGGCATCGGCTACGAGCGCCTGCAGGCGGTCAAGGAGGACCTCGTGTGGTGCGCGATCTCGGCGATGGGCCCGCGCTTCCCCGACGTGCCCGGTTACGACCCGGTCATGCAGGCTCTCTGCGGCTACATGGACCTCACCGGGGCGGCCGACGGGCCGCCGACCCAGTGCGGGCCGCCGATCATCGATCTCAAGGCCGGGGACGAGGCCTTCGCGCAGGTGCTCCTCGCGCTCCTCGAGCGCGGGGAGACGGGCAAGGGGAGGCGCATCGACGTCTCCATGGCGCAGGCCGCGGTGAGCTGGCTGCTCACGTCGCTGCCGATGCTGGAGATGGGGAGCCCGCCAGCGGAGCTGCGCCGCTCCGGCAACGAGCACCGCCAGTTCATCCCCACGAACGCGTACGCGACGCGTGACGGCTTCGTCTACCTCGCCGTCGGGAGCGACGCCCAGTGGGCGCGGCTCGCCAGTGAGTCGATGTTTGCGCCGCTCGCCGACCCCGCCTACGCGACCAACGAAGGACGGCGCGCGGGCAAGCGCGAGCTCTATGAGCGCTTCGAAGCGATCACGCGCGAGCACGCGACGAGCGAGGTGGACGCCGTGCTCACGCGCGCAGGGATTCCTCACGCGCCCATCACGCCGATCGACCGCGTCATGGACCTCCCGTTCGTCTCGGCGGAGCTCTTGACGACGCGCGCGCCGGACGGTCGCACCATTCGATTGCCGCCGCGGGCCGTCCCGGCGCCGGCCGGAGAGGCGCGGGAGGTGCCGTTCGCGCCGGCCTACGGACAGGACACCGCGAGCGTCCTCTCCGAAGCAGGGCTTTCCGGCGAGGAGATCGCCGAGCTGTATGGCGCGCGCGTGATCGCGTGAGGAGGTAGCGTCCGAATGTCGAGCTTCGAGTACCACAGACCCCGCACGCTGGACGACGCGTTCGAGCTCTTCGATCGCAGCCCGGAGGCGCGCTACATCGCGGGCGGCACCGACGTGATGGTGCGCCTGCGCCAGGCCAGGATGCGACCCTCGGCGCTCGTGTCGCTGCGCAACATCCCTCTCCTCCGCGGCGTCGAGCCGGGCGCGGGCGGCGTGCTCCGCATCGGCGGCGCTACGCCGCTGGCGGACGTCCTGGCGAGCGCCGAGCTCCGCGGCCGCGCCCCGGTCCTCGCCGTCGCCGTCGCCTCCATGGGGAGCGCGCAGATCCGGAGCGTGGCCACCCTCGCGGGCAACCTCTGCAACGCCTCTCCATGCGCGGACGCCGCGCCGGCGCTCATGGTGCTCGACGCACGGGCGCGCGTGCGCGGCCCCGAGGGAACGCGGGAGGTGCGGGTCGACGCTCTGTTCCGCGGGCCCGGCCAGACGACGCTGCGGCGCTCGGAGATCGTGACGGACCTGCTCGTCGACGTACCGCCACCGACCTCGCGCGGCGTGTTCCTCAAGAAGTCGCGGGTGAGCATGGATCTGGCCATCGCGAACGTCGCGGCCCAGCTCGACATGGCCGGCGACACGTGCAGGAGCGCGCGTGTGGTCGCCGGGGCGGTGGCGCCCGTGCCGCTCCGTCTCTCGAGCGTGGAGCGGCTCATCACGGGGGCGCGCATCACGAGCGACCTCGTCGAGGAGGCCAAGCGGCTCGCCGTCGAGGAGATCTCCCCCATCAGCGACATCCGCGCGTCCGCCGACTATCGCCGGGCGATCGTCGCCGCCTACGTGGGGCGCGCGATCGAGGCCTGCGCATCGAGGAGCCCGAAATGAAGACCGAGATCTCCTTCTTCGTGAACGACGCCGAGGTGACCGCGGCGGTCGGCCCTCGCGAGCGCCTCGTGGACGTGCTGCGCGGCGCGCTGGGCCTCACCGGCACCAAGGAGGGGTGCTCGGAGGGCGAGTGCGGCGCGTGCACCGTGTTGGTCGACGGGCGGCCGGTCAACTCGTGCCTCTTCCCCGCGCTCGAGATCGAGGGCAAGCGCGTCACGACGATCGAGGGGCTGGAAGGGCCTGGGGCGGCGCTCTCCGAGCTACAGCGAGCGTTCGTCGACTGCGGCGGCGTGCAGTGCGGCTTCTGCACGCCGGGGATGATCCTGTCCACCAAGGCGCTGCTCGAGGAGCGTCCGCGGCCGAGTGACCAGGAGATACGGGAGGCGCTCCGGGGCAACCTCTGTCGGTGCACGGGGTACGTGCAGATCGTAGCGTCCGTGAAGCGCGCCGCGGAGAAGATCGCGGCGGCCGGCGAGGAGGGTGACGGCCATGAGTGAGCGTCGCCACGTCGGCACGAGCCCCGCGCGACCGGACGCGGCCGACAAGGTCAGCGGCAAGGCGCGCTACATCCACGATTTGGTCCGCCCGGGGATGCTCCACGGCAAGATCAAGTTCAGCGACCAGGCCCACGCGCGCATCGCGCACGTCGACACGTCGCGCGCCGCGCGCCTGCCCGGCGTCCGTGCGGTGATCACCGCCTACGACACGCCCGAGGTGCGGATCGGCTTCCTGCGCGACAACTTCGCGCTCAAGAAGGGGAAGGTTCGTCAGTTCCGCGACGAGATCGCGGCGGTCGCGGCGATCGACCCGGACATCGCCGCGGAGGCCGTCGAGCTGATCCGCGTCGAGTACGAGCCGCTCCCCGCCGTGTTCACCGCCGAGGAGGCGATGCGCGACGGCGCGCCTCTCGTGCACGAGGTCGACCCGAACGGGCGCCCGCGCACCACCAACGTGATGCCGCTCCGGTACCACCACCAGGCCGGGGACCTCGAGGCGGCCCGGCGTGCCGCCCGGTTCGTCGCCGAGGGCACCTACTCGACGCCGCGCATCCAGCAGACGTGCATGGGCACGGCGGGGTGCATCGCCGAGTTCGACGGCAAGCACGAGCTGACCATCTGGGCCAAGACGCAGATCCCGTTCCTCGCGCAGCGCGACTTCATCCGAGCGCTCGAGGACATGGGCCTGCAGGGGAAGAACGCGCGGGTGATCGTCCCTACGCTCGGCGGCGGCTTCGGCACCGGGCTCGACACGCACGCCTACGAGTTCATCGCCATCCTGCTCGCGCACGCGTCGGGTCGGCCGGTGCGCATCGTGTACTCGCGCGAGGAGGAGTTCGCGTTCCTCTCGCCGAGGCAGGAGTCGACCGTCACGGTGCGCGAGGGCTGCGACGAGCGCGGGCGGCTGCTGTTTCGCGAGGTCGACGTGCTCCAGGACAACGGCGCCTACGGCTCGTGGGGCGCGACGTTTCCGTCGGTGATGATGCTCCCCGCGACGTCGCTCTACCGCGTCGGCGCCACGCGTTTCGACGCCAAGCTCGTCTACACGAACAACACCTACTGCCAGGCGATGCGCGGCTACGGCAACCCCGAGGTGACCTGGGCCGTGGAGAGCAACCTCGACGAGCTCGCGCACGCCGCGGGGATCGATCCGCTCGAGCTGCGCCGCATCAACTGCAACCAGCCCGGCGAGACCACGCCGATGGGGCTGAAGGTGACCACGTGCGGCCTCGATCGCTGCCTCGAGTCCACCGGCATGCGCCTCGCTTGGTCCGACAAACGGGGGAAGTCGTCGCGCGAGGCGCCCGGCAACCGGCGCGGCGTCGGGCTCGCCTCTCTCATCCACGTCGGCGGCTCGGGGCGCATCTACCGCTCCGACGCGAGTGGGATCATCCTCAAGCTCGACGACTTCGGCAACGTCAACGCGTACTACGGAGGCGTCGAGATGGGGCAGGGGCTCCATTCGGCCCTCTCGCTGATGGTCGCCGACGCCCTCGGCGTCCTGCCCGAGCGCGTGATCATCAACCCCACCGACACGGGCACGTGCCCGTGGGACGTCGGCACGCACGCCAGCCGCGGGGCCTTCATGGCCGGCAAGACCGCGGAGCTCGCCGCCGCGAAGCTCCGCGCGCGCATCTTCGAGCTCGCAGAGGTGATCTTCCCCGAGGAGGTCGAAAAGAGCCTCGCGCGGTACCGGAAGGAGCACCCCGGCTACACTCCGCCGAGCTTCGACGTGAAGGCGGCATCGAAGCGCGATCGCTTCGAGCTGCGTGACAGCGTGCTCACGCTCGAGGGCGCGCCGGACGAGGCGTGGCTGCGCCTCGAGCTGGGGCGCTTCTTGCGCGCGGCGCACTTCCGCGAAAACGGCGAGATGCTCTTCGCGCAGTCCTTCTACGACCCGTCCACCGAGCTGCCCGACTGGACGAAGGGCATGGGCAACATGTCGATGACGTACGCGTACGGCACGCAAGGCGTCGAGGTCGAGGTCGACGAGGAGACGGGCGACGTGCGCATCCTCAAGGCCGTCGCGGTTCACGACGTCGGCCGCATCCTCAACCGGCAGGCGCTCGAGGGCCAGATCTACGGCGCGCTCGTGCAAGGCATCGGCTACGGGATGACCGAGGAGGTCAAGGTGCGGGACGGGCGCATCCTCAACCCGGGATTCCGCGACTACAAGATCCCGACGATCGGCGAGATCGATTTTCCGGTCGAGCTCGAGTTCGTCGAGACGGCGGACAAGGACGGGCCGTTCGGCGCCAAGGGCGTCGGAGAGCCGGGGCTCGTGCCGACGGCGCCCGCGATCGCCAACGCGATCTACGACGCGGTCGGCGTGCGCATCCACGACCTGCCCATCACTTCGGAGAAGGTCCTCGCGGCCCTCCGCGCCAAGCGCGAGGCCGAGAAAAAGGGAGCATGACCATGGCGTTCGAGAAGACGTTCATCCCGTACCGCGGGTACTACAGCTCGCCGTTCTGCCGCTGGCAGGGCAGCCTGGCAGGCGCGCACTCGATCGAGCTCGCCGCGCGCGTCGCGTCGAAGGCGCTCGCTGCGCGCAAGATCGATCCGAGGTCGCTGGACGCGGTCGTGCTCGGCGTGACGATCCCGCAGCACAAGAGCTTCTACGGCGCGCCCTGGCTCGCCGCGATGATCGGCGCCGAGGGCATCGGCGGGCCGACGGTGTCGCAGGCGTGCGCGACCTCGGCGAGGGCGCTCGCGACCGCCGCGGCGGAGGTGGAGCTCGGCCAGCGCGCGTGCGTGCTGGCGATCGGCTGCGATCGCACGAGCAACGGCCCGCACGTCTACTTCCCCGACCCCGCCGGCCCGGGCGGCCGCGGTCGCTCGGAGGATCCCGTCCTCGACAACTTCGAGCGCGATCCCTGGGCGAAGCTGCAGATGGTCGAGACCGCCGAGAACGTCGCCCGCGAGCACGGCATCTCGCGGGGCGAGCAGGACGAGATGACGGCCCTCCGCTACGCGCAGTACGCCCGCGGGCTCGAGGACGGGCGCGCGTTCCAGAGGCGGTACATGGAGGCCGTCGAGCTCCCGCGCGGCAAGAAGGAGCCGCTGGTCGTCGAAACGGACGAGGGGATCCACCCGACGACGGCCGAGTCCCTCGCGAAGCTGCGGCCCGTGGTCGACGGCGGCACCGTCACCTTCGGCGCGAAGACCCACCCGGCCGACGGCAACGCCGCGGTGATCGTGTGCAGCGCCGACTCGGCCAGGCGCCTCAGCGCGGACCCGAAGATCACGGTTCGCCTGGTCGCGTACGGGGACGCGCGCGTCAAGAAGGGCTTCATGCCGACCGCCCCGGTGCCGGCCGCGCGGGCCGCGCTCGAGCGCGCCGGTATCGGCATCGACGCGTGCAAGGTCATCACGACGCACAACCCGTTCGCGGTCAACGACGTCTACTTCTGCCGCGAGATGAAGGTCCCCGCCGAGCGAATGAACCCGTATGGGTCGCCCCTCGTCTACGGCCACCCGCAGGCCCCGACCGGCCTTCGCGCGATCATCGAGCTCGTCGAGGCTCTCGTCCTCGCGGGCGGAGGCTACGGCCTGTTCACCGGCTGCGCGGCCGGCGACACGGCCACGAGCGTCGTCGTCCGCGTGGACTAGCCGAGGCTCGGACCCGGAGACGGGGCCGGGCGGTTCGTGCGACACTCGGAGCGTGCCCGAGCTGCCGGACGTGACCGTCTACGTCGAGCGCATCGCCGAGCGCGTGAAGGGCTCGGTGCTCGAGAACGTGCGCTTCGCGAGCCCCTTCGTGCTGCGGACGGCACTTCCGCCGATCCGCGACGCCTTCGGCAAGCGCGTGCTCTCCGTCTCGCGGATGGCCAAGCGCATCGTCTTGGCGCTCGAAGGCGATCTGTTCCTGGTCATCCACCTGATGGTCGCCGGGCGCTTCCGCTGGGAGGCGAAGGGCGCCAAGATCCCAGGGAAAATAGGGCTCGCGGCGCTCGATTTTTCGACCGGGACGTTGATCCTCACCGAGGCGAGCTCCAAGAAGCGCGCGTCGATCCACCTCGTCGTGGGCGAGGCGGCGGCCCGCGCGATGGACCGCGGCGGTCTGGACGTCCTCGGCGCCACGCGCGACCAGTTCGTCGCCGCGATGAAGCGCGAGCGCCACACGCTCAAGCGGTCGATGACCGATCAGTCCATCCTCTCCGGCATCGGCAACGCCTACTCGGACGAGATCCTCCACGAGGCGAGGCTCTCTCCGCTCAAGATGACCACCTCGCTCGACGACGAGGAGTCCACGCGCCTGTTCGAGGCGACGCAGCGGGTGCTCGAGGCGTGGACCGAGCGCCTGCGCCAGGAGTCGAAGGACAAGTTTCCCGAGAGGGTGACGGCCTTCCGTGAGGACATGGCCGTTCACGGCCGCTACGGCAAGCCGTGCCCGGCGTGCGGCGCGAAGGTGCAGCGCATCGTCTACGCCGACAACGAGACGAACTACTGCGCGAGCTGTCAGACCGGCGGAAAGCTCCTCGCCGACCGCTCCCTTTCACGCCTGCTGCGCGAGGACTGGCCGAAGACGCTGGAGGACATGGAGGAGTCGCGGCCCGCCGTCCAGCGCCAGGCCAACCCGGCCCGCAGCACGCGACCGGCGCCGAAGAAGAGGGCCTGAGTCGGGCGGTCACGCCTTGGAAGGGGGGGGCGCCGTCGAGCCGTACGCGTCGGCGGCCATGCGCACCGACATGGCGGAACGTTCGAGCAGCAAGCGGAGCGCGGTGTGCGCCTCGGTGGTGCCGCGCTCGAAGTCGCGCGCGCCGAAGACGGCCGCCACCACCGCGCCGAGCTCGGTGTCCTGCGCCATCTCGAGAAGAGCGGCCGTCAGCGACTCACGGAGCGGCTCCGGGACGCTCGTGCGCGCGGCGATGACGTCGGGCGGGATCTCGCCCAGCAACGCGAGGACGCGGATGCGGTCGGCCGGGACGCCCATCTCGTCCCAGGGGCCGCGCACCACGTAGCCAGACTCGCCGAGATGGACGAACGTGGCCGCGACGTCCGCACGCCCTTCCAGCACGGCGGTGATGGCCTCGTTGTGGGAGCCGGCGAAGAATTGCTGGCCGAAGATGGTCCGCGGCTCGAGGCCGCGCGCCCGCAGGCCCATGCGGGCGACGAGGTACCCCGCCGCGCTGAGGGGGTCGACCCACGCCACGCGTTTTTGCGCGACCTGCGGAAGGGTCTGAATCGCGGAGCCGGCGGCGACGATGAACGCGGACCAGGGATGGCGGCCCGAGCCCGCGCGCGTCAACAGCGCGGCCGCGACGTGATCCCGCTCTAGTCGTGCGTACACGACGGGCGGCAGCCACGCGATGTCGATGCGCGCGAGCGTCATGTCCTGCTCGAGCTCCTCGTAGCTCGCGACGTTGCGCTCGACCACGTACGCTCCCACCTTCTCCTCGAGCGCGAGCATCAGGCGGCGCGTGCGGGGATCCCGCGCCCTGAGGCGATCGGAAGGAACGAGTCCGAGGACGAGCCGATCCATGCAATCTGTCAGAAGTGCAGCCGGAAGTGGATCGACTTGGGTTGCGTGAGCTGGTCGAAGCCCAGCGAGCCGAGCGAGCAGCCGCGGCCCGAGTCCTTCACGCCCGTCCACGGGAGGGCGGGGTCGACCGCGTCGCAGCGGTTCATGTAGACGGTGCCGAACTCGAGCGAGCGCGCCATCTTCGCGGCGCGGTCCCTGTCCTTGGTCCAGACGCTCGCCGTGAGCCCCAGCCTGCTGTCGTTCATGCGCGCGAGGGCCTCCTGCTCGTTGCTCACCTTGGCGACGACGACGAGCGGGCCGAACGATTCGCGCTGCATGAGCTCGGCGGCCTGCGGCACGTCGGCGAGCAGCGTCGGCTCGAAGAAGCGGCCCTTGCCGTTCACCTTCGTCGCGTGGCCGCCGAAGAGCAGGCGCGCGCCCCTGCGCGTCGCGTCGTCCACGAGCTGCTGCAGCTCCTGGACGTGGTGCGGCTGGGCGACGGGCCCGAGCGTGGTCTTCTCGTCCATCGGATCGCCCATTACGTAGGCGCGGACGAGCGGCTCGCACGCCTCGAGGAAACGGCTGTAGATCGACTCGTGGACGTAGACGCGATCGACCACGCAGCAGCTCTGGCCGCAGTTGTAGATGCAGCCGTCGACGATGCCGTCGACCGTCTTGTCGAAGTCGCAGTCGGGCGCGACGTAGGCCGGATCGTTTCCGCCGAGCTCGAGCCCCACGTGCAAGAAGCGCTTCGACGCGGCCTCCTGGATGCGGTGCCCGCCGAAGACCGAGCCCGTGAAGACCACGTGATCGACGCGCTCGTCGCCCACGATGCGTTCGCTCGTCGGGTGGTCGCAGTCGAGCGACTGGACCAGGTCCTCCGGCGCGCCCGCCTCCCGAAAGGCCCGCGCGAAGTGCATGCCGCACAGGGGGCTGCGCGGCGAGTGCTTGACGATGACGGCGTTGCCGGCGAGCACCGCGGGCATGACGACGTTGACGGCGGTGAGCAGGGGGTAGTTCCAGGCCGGCAGATCGAGGACCACGCCGAGCGGTTCCTTGACGACGCGACGGTCGAAGCCCTCCTTCGGGAGCTCGATGTCGGCGAGCGAGGCCTCGGCGATGCTCGCCACGTAGCGCGCGCGCCCGGCCATGCCCGCCACCTCGTTGCGGCCCTGCGCGATGGGCTTGCCCATCATGTTCGCGATGTCGCGCGCGATCTCGTCCTTGCGCTTCTCCATCGACTGGGTGGCGGCCTCGACCAGCGCCATGCGCTCCTTTACGGTGCTTCCACGGAAGCGGGCGAAGGCGGCGCGAGCCCGATCGAGCACGTCGTCGACGCGCGCCTTGTTGGCGAGCTCCACGGTGCAGGCGGTTTCGAGGGTGTAGGGGTTGTCGACGCTGAGCGTGCTCATCGGAGCACCGAGCATACCGCCGGGGCGAGCGGCAGGCGAGGCGGGCCCGATCGACCTCGAGCGTCGCGGACCGCGCGAAAATCGCGGCGAAACGACACAATCGAGGACTCGGGCGCCGTGGCGGAACTGGCACGCCGCGACGGACCCCGCGACCGCGCACAATGATCGGGCTTGGCGAGGGATTTGCACAGTCGCCCCGCATGGTCCCCACGATGATCTTGCCCGAGAGCATGACGGTGAGTGCCGCAGCGGAGCGATGCCGTGTGGCCCTCGAAGAGCTCCTGGTGCTCGAGGCCTCGCACTTCGCGCTGGCGCACTGGCTATGCAATTCCTACCGCAACGCGCTCGTCGTCGGCGGGCGAGAGCACTGGCCTTTCGCCCTGCGGCTAGCGACCCCGCTCGAGGTCGCGGTCGAAGACGCCAAGCGGCAGGTCGTTCGAGCCCGACGAGCCGCCTGCGCGCCCGACGGCAGCTTCGTCGCCAACCTCCCGGCGCGCGTCCACGTGGTCCGCACTCGGGACCGCGTCGGCGCGATCGGGTTTTCCCCGATCGACGTCCGCGGCGCATCGCTCGCCGCGCGCGGGCTGTCGCTGCTGCTCGCCGACTACCTGACCTACCCGGAGCGCTACCTGGGCGCGTCCTCGGCCGCATGAGGCACCCGATGCGCATCGACCACAGCGACAAGTTCCCGGAGCACGAGCGAATCACCCTCGCGCGCAAGCCGCGCGTGCTCGTGGCGGACGACGACGACGACATGCGCGCGCTCATCGTCGCCGCGCTCGGCGAGGACGGCTACGAGATCTCCGAGGCGCGCAACGGCCGCGAGCTGCTCGACCGGGTCGCGCCGTCGATGCTGTTCGACGAGGCGAGTCACGCGCCCGACGTCATCGTCACGGACGTCCGCATGCCCGGCGTCAACGGGTTGTCGGTGCTGGCGGGCTTGCGCGACACCGGCTGGGCGACGCCCATCATCTTGATCACGGCGTTCGACAAGGACCAGATCCGCGCCCAGGGCTCGGAGCTCGGCGCCGACGCGGTGTTCCACAAACCGTTCGACGTCGACGATCTGCGGACGGCGGTGCTGAACCTCCTCAGCGCCGGCGGCTGGCGGGCGCTCGCGCCGACGATGCCGGACATCGCCTAGGTCCGTGTGCTGCATGGCACACGGACACAGCCTCGGACGAGCCTCGGCTAGCGACGGGGCTCGCGGCCTGGCGGCCGCCGTCAGCCGAGGCGCGCGCGGTCGTGCGGTGCGTCGAGGTCGAGCGTCGGGCCGAGCGGCACGATCCGGTGCGGGTTCACGTTGTCCTGGCTCCAGTAGTAGTGGACCTTGATGTGCTCCAGGTTGCACGTGGCTCTGACCTCGGGCCGCTGGTAGACGTCGCGCGTGAAGCCCCAGAGGTTGCCATAGTCGCGCAGCCGCCGGACGTTGCACTTGAAGTGAGCGTAGTAGACCAGATCGAAGCGAAGGCACGTCGTGAAGAGCGCCACGTCGGCCTCGGTGAGCGTCGGGCCGCACGTGAAGCGCTGCCGTGCGAGCACCGCGTCCCAGTGGTCGAGCGCGGCGAAAAGCTCGCGGCACGCGCCTTCGTACGCGCTCTGCGTGGTGGCGAAGCCCGTGCGGTAGACGCCGTTGTTGATCGGCTCGTAGATGGCGTCGAGCACCTCGTCGATGCGGCCGCGCAGCTCCACGGGCGCGAGCGTGCCCGGCTTCTTCGCGAGCGCGCCCGTCTCCACGTCGAGCATGCGCATGATCTCGCGCGACTCGTTGTTGACGATGGCGCCGGTCTTCTCGTCCCAGAGCACGGGCACCGTGACCTGACCCGTGTAGCGCGCGTCGGCGCGGAGGTAGATCTCGCGAAGGAACTTCGCTCCCAGCACGGGATCCGGGTCCTCGGCGCGGAACGCCCAGCCGTCCTCGCCCATCTTCGGATCGACGACCGTCACCCCGATCGCGTCCTCGAGGCCGCGCAGCGCCCGGACGATCAGCGTGCGGTGAGCCCACGGGCACGCGTAGGAGACGAAGAGGCGGTAGCGACCCGGCTCGGCCGGGAAGCCGCTCGAGCCGTCGGCCGTGATGCGGTGGCGGAACTTCGTCGCCGGCCGCTCGAAGCTGCCTGCCTCGCGCGGCTTGGCCCAGCCGGGATGCCACACGCCGTCGACGAGTCGGCCCATGAGACAGCTATACTGCGGCCGCCGCCCTTCGTGTAGGGTTCGCGCGTGCTCGGTGCCGAAGAGGCGGATTGGATCGTCGTCGGGGCCGGCTCGAGCGGCGGCGTCATCGCGGCGCGCGCCACCGAGAACGCCGGGGTCGGCGTGCTGCTGCTCGAGGCCGGACCGGACTACCCGAGCGAGATCCCGAAGGACCTCGCGAACGGGACCCGCAACTCGGTGATCCGTCACGACTGGCACTACGGCCACGTCCCCACCGAGGGGCAGCGGATTCCCTTCGTGTTCCCGCGCGGGCGCGTCGTCGGCGGCTCGTCGGCGGTCAACACGTGCATCGCGCTGCGAGGGCGCCCTTACGACTACGACGAGTGGGACCTGCGCGACTGGCGCTGGGACAGGTGCCTGCCCGCGTTCAAGCGCCTGGAGGCCGACCTCGACGTCGACAACGACTGGCACGGCCGGGACGGCCCCGTTCCGATCCGCCGCCACCGCCGCGAGGAGCTCGTGCCGTGGCAGGCGGCCTTCCTCGATGCGTG
>DATIQP010000568.1:0-1696 GCA_035470765.1 Polyangiaceae bacterium
GGCGCAGAGCTCCGGCTACCGCGCCGTCATCAGCCACCGCTCGGGCGAGACCGAGGACAGCTTCATCGCCGACCTGGCCGTCGCCACCAACGCGGGGCAGATCAAGACGGGCAGCCTGTCGCGGTCCGACCGCATTGCAAAGTACAACCAGCTGCTCCGCATCGGCTTCGAGCTCGGCCAGGGCGCCGTCTACTCGGGCCGCAGGCCGTTCCGTTCCTCCTGAAGTGCCGTCGACCGATTTCCGCGCCTCGGGCGGAACCGATGGCGTCGCTGTTGCATCGATCCCCCGTTGCATCGATCACCTGAAGGCTCGGCACATCGGAGGACGCTCATGACGCGACGGGACATGCTCTGGCTGGCTGCCTTCGCGATTGCGGGCGCAGCGATTGCGTGCAGCCGCCCGGTCAAGCGGCCGGACGGCGGCGAAGGGCTGCTCGGCGTGGGCGCGGTCGCGCCGGACTTCACGGCCACGACCAAGGCGGGCGAGCGCGTCACGCTCTCGTCGATGAAGGGTCAGCCGGTGGTCGTCTACTTCTACCCCAAGGACGAGACCCCCGGCTGCACCAAGGAGGCGTGCGCCTTCCGCGACGCGTGGAACAAGTTCACCGCGAAGCACGTCGGCCTCGTCGGCGTCTCCCGCGACACGGAGGCGAGCCACCGCGAGTTCGTGAAGCACCACGAGCTGCCGTTCCCGCTCGCGGCCGACGAGGACGGCAAGATCTCCCGAAGCTACGGCGTGCCGACCACGCTCGGCATGGACGCCCGCGTGACGTTCCTCGTCGGCGCCGACGGACGCGTGGCGAAGGTCTGGCCGAAGGTGGATCCCGGCGTCCACGCCGACGAGGTCCTCGCCGCCGCGGAAGCGCTGCACTGAGGCTTCAGGGGCCCTTGCGCAGGCCCATCGAGCGCAAGAGCGATTGCCACCCGTCGCGGATGCGCGCCAGAAAGCTGCTCTTGGGCCGCACCGGCGCTGCTCCGCTCCGCCCCAGCTGCGGCGGCCGCGCGGCCGGGTGCACACCGAAGAGCGTGTAGAGCTCGATCAGGTCGTTGACGAGATCGCTGATGCCGCGCGTGTCCACGTCGTGCGCCTGGCAGTAGCTGTCCGGCTTGCTGCGGATCATGCAGCGCGCGATGATCTTCATGACGTGCGGGTCGATGAGCTCGCCGTTGCCGTCGAGGTAGTGCTTGAAGGTGAAGAAGCGGTCCGCCGGCGCGACGTCGGCGCCGCCCTCGGCCTTGGGCGCGCGCAGAGAGTTGATGACCGAGTACTCGTGGGCGAGGTAGCTCTCGATCGTGTTCGTCTCTTCGTTGCGCTCGTACTCGATGAACTTGTGGAACGTGTCGTACAGCGTCTTCGGGTTCGCGTACGCACCGCTGATCAAGTAGTAGAACGTCGCGCCGAGCGAGTAGATGTCCGCCGGCCGCGAGACGCTCTTCTGGATGCGCGCGCGCACGTTGGTCTCGTTCGGCCCGCGGTAGGGCTTCGAGAGCATGATGCGCTTGCGGGCGCGATCGGCGTAGAGCACGTGGTAGCGGTCGTCGCGGTTGAAGAGCGAGAAGGTGTCGTTCTTGGCGATCTGGATGTAGAAGTCCTCGAAGAACTCGACCTCGGCCGAGCCCTGCACCACGTTGACGAGCAGCTCGATGACGTTGGTCTCCTGCTCGGGGCTCTGGAAAAAGAGCGTGCCGGGGACGG